>JBEBAF010000108.1:0-3756 GCA_041159045.1 Actinomycetota bacterium | reverse complement strand
ATTCCCGGAATCGTTGTCCGAGCAAAAGCACAAATCGACAAGAAGGGTGCCGATCTCAAGCGCGAAGACATGGCCCGACATCTCGGGGCCCATCTGTGTCGCTGCACCGGCTACGTCAAGGTGCTCGACGCAATCGATGCGGTGGCGCAGCAGACCATTCCCGATGCCATCGCCTGCGGAGGAATCGGAAGTCGTGGCTCCAAATACGAAGCCGAATCACTCGCTCTCGGTGACCGCGGATACGTCGATGACATCCGTCTGCCGGGAATACTGCACGCAGCCCTGCACCTCACGCAGCACGCACGCGCCGACATCGTCTCCATCGACACGACTCGGGCCCTCGCCCATCCGGGCGTCACTGCTGTTTTCACTGCGGCAGACATCCCCGGCGAGTCGTACGTGGGAATCATCTACAAAGACTGGCCCGTGATGATTCCGGTTGGTGGTCGCACGTCCTACGCCGGAGACGTTCTCGCCATTGTCGTGGCCGAGGATCGCATCGCCGCTCGCGAGGCGGCCGCACTGGTTGACGTTGTCTACACGCCCTTGAAGCCGTTCACCGATCCTGCCGAGGCGATCGCCAGCAGCGATCCCGCCGTTTGGGGAACGGATTCGAACGTTCTGTCAACCAGTTCGTACGTTCGCGGCGACCTGTCGGCCGCATTTTCAAGCGCCGTTCACACGGTGAGCGAAACGTTCACGACGCAACGCATCGAACACGCATTCCTCGAGCCCGAGTCGACCCTTGCCGTTCCGAGCACGACCAATGGTGTGCGACGCCTGCACGTCTATTCGGGTGGCCAAGGTGTATGGGACGACCGAAACGACATTGCTCGGGTGCTCGGTGTCACCAACGACGCGGTAACGGTTGAACTCGTCACGAACGGTGGCGCTTTCGGCGGCAAGGAAGACATGAGCAACCAGGCACATGCAGCTTTGGCTGCGTGGCTGCTCGATCGTCCGGTCAAATGCACGTTGTCGCGTGAAGAAAGTTTCCGTATTCACGCCAAGCGTCATCCGATCACGATGCACTACGAAGCAGCGTGTGACGCCGATGGCAATCTGCTCGGACTCCGTGTTCGTGCTCTCGGTGACAGCGGTCCGTACGCAAGCGTCGGCATGAAGGTTCTCGAACGCATGGCGGGGCACGCAAGTGGGCCGTACCGCGTACCGGCAATCGATGTCGAGGCCATCGCAGCACGCACGAACAATCCGGTGTGCGGCGCCTTCCGCGGATTCGGCGCCAACCAGGCACAATTCGCGATGGAGGGCGTACTCGACCGACTTGCCGCGAAAGTTGGAATCAGCGGATGGGAAATCCGCAAACGCAACGTGATCAAGCCGGGGATGGTGTGGGGTCCCGGCCAGATCATGGACGATGGTTGTCTCGGTGCCGAGATGTGTCTCGACACCCTGAAACCCCACTATGACCAAGCCAAGTCATCGGGCAAGGCAGTTGGCATCGGTCTCGGACTCAAGAACTCCGGATTGGGGAATGGATTCAAAGAGATCACACGCGCGGTGATCCGTTTCAACAGCGACGACACGATTGAAGTGCGCCACGGCTGGACCGAGATGGGTCAAGGCATCAACACGGTCGCGCTGCAGGTGGCAGTCGAAGAGCTCGGTGTCGACCCCTCCAAGGTTCGCGTCATCGTCGACACGACGCGTGAACTCGGACTCGGACAAACCACGGGCTCTCGAGGAACGCTCATGGGTGCAGGTGCGGTAAAAGCCGCTTGCGAATCGGCGCGCGCCGCCGGCTGCACTCGTGATGTCGATCACGTCGGCGAATACCGTGTCGATTGGACAACGAAACTCGGCGAACCGGGCGTTGAAAATCCGATCATCCACTCGACGTTCGGTTACGCGGCACAGTTGGTGATCGCCGATCCGGCCACCGGCGGCATCGAACGGGTCATTGCTGCACACGACGTCGGAAGAGCCGTCAATCCACTTCTCTGCGAAGGCCAGATCGAAGGAAGCGTTCACATGGGCCTCGGCTACGCGCTGACCGAGGATTTTCCGTCGGATCCATCGACCGGCTTCCCCACCAACAACACGTTGCGTTCGCTCGGAATCATCCGCGCAAAGGATGTCCCGGACATCGACGTCATCCTGGTCGAGTCTCCCCAACCGAATTCGCCCTACGGAGTGAAGGGTGTCGGCGAAATCGGTCTGGTACCCACGGCCGGCGCAGTTGCGGCTGCACTGCACGAATTCGATGGTGTCTGGCGCAATCGACTCCCCATGCGCTCCGAAAGTACGGGCGATGAGTGACACGACAAGCGGATTCGTCTGCGCACATCACCATCTCTACAGTTCGCTCGCCCGCGGCATGCCGGCACCGCCGCAATCGCCCGTCGACTTCATCAGCACGCTCCGACAAATCTGGTGGCGCCTCGACGCTGCTCTCGACCTTGACATCATCAAATGGTCGGCGGCCCTCGGAGCCGCCGAAGCGGCTCTTTCCGGCACGACAGCGATCATCGACCATCACGAATCGCCCAATGCGATCGAAGGTTCCCTCGATGCCATTGCTCAAGGTTGTGCCCTCGTGGGCGTGCGCCTCGTCGCCGCGTACGGAATCACGGATCGATGGAACGACGTCGGCGAGGCGGTCGAGGTGACACCGTCGACTTCGGTGTCGTCGTCCGCCAAACGGGGTCTCGAAGAATGCAAGCGGTTCATTCGGGCGGGCGGCCGCGGGATGGTTGGTGTGCACGCGTCATTCACCTGCGGAAACGACACCCTCGCCGCCGCAGCGGAACTGGCGGACCAACTTGGTGTCGGCGTGCACATTCACGTCGCCGAGGGCCCCGACGATGCTGACGCCGCTGATCGCCTTGCTTCGATCGCCAAAGACAACTGGCTTCTCGTGCATTGTGTCGGTTTGCGCGACGCACTTCCCGGAACCATCGTCCACAATCCCCGCTCGAACATGAACAATTCGGTCGGCTATGCGCGCCCCGCCCGATTCCCCAATCGCGTCGCTTTGGGCACCGATGGGATCGGTGCCGACATGCCCGAAGAATTCCGTATCGCGTACGTCGCCGGGCGTGCCGAGTCGATCGATTTCTCGCCCGACACGGCGTGGTCGTGGATTGCCACGGGCGAAGACCTCGTACCCGAAGTCCGCAACGACGTCGTCCGATGGAACTACGACAACATGGGCAGTCCGTGGCACCTCGCGTTCACTCCCGGAACACGACCGCTCGACGTCACGATCGACGGTCGAGAAATTCTCAAGGACGGCCTTGTCATCGGTTTCGATCACGACGAGATCAGAGCCAAAGCCGCTGAACAAGCGAAACGTTTGCATGAACGGCTCGCCGCATGAATTCTCACTCTCTTCACGACAAAGGACATACACCATGACTTTCCCCGTCGCTTTGTACCTACAGGATGCACATCGCATTCGCGAAGGAATGGACTTCGCTCGTTACGCCGAGTCCAAAGGATTCGATGCAGTTTGGCAGGCAGAGAGTCGGTTGGTTCGTGAAGCCACCGTCCCGATGGCGGCTTTCGCCTCGGTCACGGAGAAGATCAAGGTTGGGAGTGGTGTTGTCGACTGCTGGAGCCGCAACCCTGCTCGTCTTGCCGCAACGTTCTCCACCCTCGATGATCTCGCACCTGGACGCGTGATTCTCGGCATTGGCGCCTGGTGGGATCCCCTGGCACAAAAGGTTGGTATCAACCGCGCCAAGCCACTGCGAGCAATGCGCGAAATCGTCACGGCTGTTCGCGGACTTCTTG
>JBEBAF010000107.1:0-5315 GCA_041159045.1 Actinomycetota bacterium | reverse complement strand
TTGTTGGTGGCGACCGCTGTCGCCTCGATCGTGACCGGCGTCTTCTGAAGCGACAGCCCCTATTGACCGCCGCCGAACCAATTCATCCACGCCTCTTTGTCGCGCGTTCGATAGACGTAGTTCGACGTGCGTACCGTCGACATTGGCGCACTCGGCGGGGCTGAATATTGGTGACCCGGGAACACGTTGGTTTGATCCGGCAACTTTGCGAGTGTCTGCAGGCTTTCGTACATCTGTTCGGGATCCGATCCGGGAAGGTCGGTGCGCCCACAACCGTCGAGGAACAACGTGTCACCCGACACGAGGCAGCCGCATGCAAGGAAGCATTGGCTCCCCGGGGTGTGGCCGGGCGTGTGAACGAAAGTGATGTCGATTTCGCCGACCTTCAACACGTCTCCGGCGTCGTGACCGACCACATGTGATTGTTCGACGCCCGTGGTGCGCAGAACCCATGGAACTTCGGCCTCATTGACATGAATCGGTACGTCACGCTTTTCGAGAAGTTGGGCAATTCCGTCGATCTTGTATCCCATCATCGATCCGCCGATGTGGTCTGCGTGATAGTGGGTAGCGAGAACGCCGGTGAGTGTCATGCCGTCGGCATCAATCACTGACAAGAGCTCATCAACTGCATAGGCGGGGTCGACGATCACGCACTCGCGTGTTGCTTTGTCGCCCATCACGTAGACGTAGTTCACCATCTGAGCCGCGATCTGGTTCCGCACCGCAAAATCGCGGCCGGAGAGGAGTTGGCGAAAGTAGAAGCGATCTTCGGACATGGAGACAGGCTATGGCCTACGCTGACGAGGTCATGGAAGGCATTCAGATGCTCGTCGGCGACCGCCTGGTGTCGTTGGGTCCCGAAACGGAGAACGTGCTCCGAGAAGGGGGTCGCCTCATCGGCATACCAACCGATGGCTCGGTCCTCGTCATTCCCGCCTCCGTCCGAAGCCTCGTCGAAACATCCGTGACTCGGGCCACGCGGGCATTTACGGAACTTCAGCTTGTTCCGCCGGAACGTATAGACGCATTCTTCCGACATTTCGCCGGGCTGATCGAGGATGACTCCGCCTTTGCCGATGTGCTCGAGGCGAACACGCGCGATGTCGAAACAGCTCGTACGCGAGGTCGTGCCGTTGGTCGACTGCTGATCACTCCCAAGATGCGTGCCGACATGGCCGCCGGTCTGCGGATGTGGGCCGATCTTCCGCTCGAACGTTTGCAGCGAGTCGACGTCGTAGATCACGGCGAATGGGTGGTCGAGAGCTGGCGGGCGCCACTCGGCGTGGTGGGTTTCGTTTTCGAGGGTCGTCCCAATGTCTTCGCCGACGCAATGGGCGTTCTCAAGTCGGGGAATGCTGTCGTGTTTCGAATCGGAAGCGATGCCTTGGGCACCGCACGTGCCATTCGCGACACGATCCTGCAGCCCGCGTTGGCAAAGGCAGGCTTGCCCGCCGATTGCGTCGGTCTCATCGATTCTGCCGAGCATGCGGCCGGCTGGGCTTTGTTCGGCGACACGCGCCTGTCCCTCGCGGTGGCGCGTGGATCCGGATCCGCAGTTGCCCAGCTCGGAGAAGTTGCTCGACAGAGCGGTGTGCCCGTGTCATTGCACGGCACCGGTGGCGCCTGGATGATCGTGGGGTCTCGTTTCGACGGCACCCGTCTTCGCTCGACGGTTCGTCACTCGCTCGACCGCAAGGTTTGTAACACCCTGAACACAATCGTGCTGACATCGCACAGTCGGTCCGAGGCATTCGTCGAGTTGCGCAAGGCTTTCGAATCCCTGGATCGAACCATCAAGGTGCACGTCCATGACCCGGCATTGGGTGAAGCTCTCGAGGGTCCCGACTCGATCGACGTGGTGGTCGATGAAGTCGACCCTGGTCACGAATGGGAGTGGGACGAGAATCCCGAAGTCACGGTGATCCTCGCAAGCGATGTGGCCGAGGCTGTCGAGCTTTACAACCTCGAGAGCCCGCAGTTCGTTCTCTCGGTGGTCAGTGACGACGAGTCCGAAGTCGAGCTTGCATGGCGCACGGCCAATGCACCGTTCTTCGGCGACGGCTTCACACGCTGGGTCGACGGGCAATTCGCATTGGAACGACCCGAGTTGGGCTTGGCCAACTGGCAAAACGGACGTCTATTGGGCCGGGGTGGAGTGCTCTCCGGTGACGGTGTCCACACGGTGCGTTTGCGCGTTCGACAAACCGACGCCGGTTTGCACCGCTAGCACATCATTCGTCGATGTCGACTTGAGGTAGTTCCATGTGCAGAAAGGCTTGGAACGCCCCATCGATGGAGCCTCGCCAGTTGAAGGCACGCATCTGCTTGAGACTCCGACGACTTCCCGTAAGGCGAAGCAGCTCCCATATTGGATACCTATAGCCGGCCGCGTCGAGATCAAGTTCGAGTTTGATCTCACCTTCGCCACAAAGCCAGTCGCGTCCGCCCGCGCGAAAGCGAACCGACCCGAATTGGTGTCGATTCAGGTCATTGGTCATGAGCCACACGCCAACGTGCATCGCCGCAACGACCCCGCTGGAATCCTTTGCGCCGGGTCGAGCAATTGCATTGCGAAGATCGTGCTCATGGACGACCGTGTCGTAACTGAGTGGAACGGCCAGTCGCTTGTTGGTTGCCGCGACCGCTTCGAAGCGGGGGCCACTGACCGACCATTCGTCGATCAATTCGGCAGGAGACAGGCCGCGACGTGCACTGACGATGTCGTCGACCCACTTGTCGGAGTCAGACGTCGGCGGATTGCCCCGGCTGATTTCCGTGGCGATGCCCGCAACGTGAGCCAAAAGGTCGCACACGTTCCAGGCGGGGCAGGCGGGAACCGCAAGTGACCCAAAGTCCTCGACGCCGTGATCGAGTGCCTCGTTCACCAGATCGGTGATGCGCAAACGGGCGAGTCGGTATTCGTCGGTCAGCGACAGAGGATCAAGATTCGCGGAAGGCATCGATCAAGTATTGCGTGGAGAAACGATCGTGTTGTCGATGAGTCGAACACCGTCAACCCGGGCCGCCACGAGAATCACAACGTCGTCGCCTGTTTCGGTCGCGTGTGACAGGTCAGTCGGGTTTGCAGCGGCAAAGTATTCAACCTCGATTGACGTGTCGTCGTCCAGCACGGCTCGTCCAGCGTCGACCGCGTCGGACAATGTCGCACCTAGTGAAATCTGGTGACTCACTTCGTTGAGCGCCGCATTGAGTTTCCGTGCCGACCGGCGGCCATCGCTCGAAAGGTTGACATTGCGACTCGACATCGCGAGTCCGTCGCCTTCGCGAACGGTTTCAACGCCGTGCACGCGGGTTGGATGGTTGAAGTCGATCACCATCCGTTTGACGATCGCAAGCTGTTGAAAATCCTTTTCGCCGAAATACGCATCGTCTGCGCCGACGATGTTCAGCAATTTGAGAACGACGGTTGCCATGCCCGAGAAGTGGCCGGGACGGTGCTGTCCCTCGAAGGGCAAGGCGAGGCTCCCCGGCTCGACGCGGGTTTCGAAGCCGCCGGGATACATGTCGTCGATCGCCGGCCGGTAGATCAGGTCGACGTCCAGCCGGCGACACAACTCTTCGTCGGCCCGATCGGTGCGCGGGTACTTGGCCAAATCGGCAGGATCGTTGAATTGGAGCGGATTCACGAAGATCGAGACCACGACGAAGTCGTTCGTGGCCTTGGCATGTCGGATCAGGTCTCCGTGACCGGCGTGCAATGCGCCCATCGTCGGAACGAAACCGACCGACATCGACCGAAGGCGCGCGTTGCGGACGAATTCGCGAACCTCTCGGGTCTGGCCGGCAATCTTCATGAGCAACGTTGGTGAGGGTGGTTGATTGAGGCGGGGATGGTCGATGACGGTTCGATCAGGAGAACGAGTGAGACTCGTCGGGCCACGCACCGGTACGAACTTCGTCGACGTACTCGCCACAGGCCTCGGTGCAGATGCGACGCAGGTCGGCGAATTTCTTCGTGAAGGTCAATTCGCGCGACGAGAGGCCGAAAACGTCGTGAATCACGAGAACTTGTCCGTCACACTTCGGTCCCGCGCCGATCCCGATCGTCGGGATTGACAACTTCTCGGTGATCTCCGCCGCGAGAACCGCGGGGATTCCCTCGAGCACCAAAGCAAATGCGCCGGCTTGCTCGACAGCATGGGCATCTTCGAGAAGTCGCTGACGGCCGCCGGCCTCGTAACCATCGTTTCGACCCTGCACTTTGTGTCCACCCATCCGATGAACGCTTTGTGGGGTCAGTCCGATGTGGCCCATCACGGGAATATCCGCATCGGCGATGGCACGAATCGAGGCTGCCACCGTGGTGCCTCCTTCGAGTTTGACCGCTTGCGCACCGGCTTTGACGAGACGCACCGAATTCGCCACGGCCTGCGACGTGCTCACCTGATAACTCCCGAAGGGAAGGTCACCCACGACAAGAGCTTTTGGAGTTCCGCGTCGCACCAGGCGGACGTGATATTCCATTTCCTCCATGGTGACGGGAATGGTGTTCGATTCGCCCTGAACGGTCGTCGCTACCGAGTCTCCGACGAGGATGATGTCGACGCCGGCTGCGTCGACGATCGATGCAAATGTTGCGTCGTAGGCGGTGATCATGGCGATCTTGCGTTGCTCGCGCTTCATGTCGGCAAGCACCGGAACGGTGATGGCTTTGCGTGCCGAGGTGGTCATCTGATCCTGCCTGTCGATCGTTGAGGTGGGGGCGGGGAGAAAACGCTACTGCCACAACGGGGAATCGATGGTCCACTCGACGGGAGTGCCCCAGGTTTCCTGGAAGGTGACCTCGTGGGCAGGCTGGCGTTTTGCGGTGGCCCATTTTCCGGTGGGATAGCCAAGGGTCACCATCGCCATAGGCACCCATTCGCCGGGTTCCGGGGCCTCGATGATGTCGAGTACCTGCTTGGTGTGCTTCTTGAAGAGCAGTGTGGTGAGGGCCGAACCGATTCCTTCGGCGGTTGCCGCAAGTTGAAGGCTCCACATCGCAGGGAAAATCGAACTCTCTCCGTTCGGCTTTCCCCAGGCGAAGATGATCAGGGGAACCTTGTCGAGGTTGTCTGCCAGCCACTCAGCCGAGGCGTTCGTCTTCTTCGCTTGAATGACTTCGGGGTCGTTCGGATCGCCGTTCTGTATGAGGTCCATCACGGCCTTGTATTGCGTCGCGTTCAGTTCTGTCAGGCCTTCGCGATAGAGCTTTTGGAGTTTGGCCTTCTTTGTCGGGTCGGTGAGGAGCAAGAAGCGCCATTTCTGCTGGTTTCCACCCGATGGTGCTCGTATGGCTGCGTCGAGCATGC
>JBEBAF010000106.1:0-2894 GCA_041159045.1 Actinomycetota bacterium | reverse complement strand
GGCGTCGAGGAATTCGCCGGTGGTACGCCAGTTCCACGGCACACCTTCCTGAAGACTCTCGAGTGGCATGCCCTCGACGCGGGCCAGCATGCGCATCAAATAGTCGCCGTCCTCGGGTGTGAGCGGCGCGATGGTGAAACCGCAGTTGCCTGCCATCACCGTGGTGACACCGTGCAAGGGCGAAGGGCTGAGCGAAGAATCCCAGAATGCCTGCGCGTCGTAATGCGTGTGCAGATCGATGAATCCCGGAGTGACGATCTTCCCCGTGGCGTCGATCGTGTGCGCTGCAGAGTCAGTGACCTCACCGATCGCAACGACCTTGCCGTTCGAAATTCCCACATCGGCGCGACGACGGGGCGCGCCCGTACCGTCGACCACTTCCCCACCACGAATGAGCACGTCCAGCATCTCGAACCCCCTAGTTCACAGAAGAACCGCCGAGAACAAACTAGGCGAGGAGGACGAGATCGTGCGAGACGGCGTTCATCGGCAACGGGCCGTTTGCCGTCGCGACGACGATGTCTTCGAGACGCATCCCGAATTTCCCCGCAATGTAGATGCCGGGTTCGATGCTGAAGGCATGGCCGGCCTCGAGAAGTTCGGTGTTACCCGCGACGATGTACGGGTCTTCGTGGGCCTCCATGCCGATGCCGTGGCCGGTGCGGTGCACGAAGTACTCGCCGAATCCGGCGGCGGCGATGATGTCGCGAGCTGCGGCATCGACCGATTCACAGGTGGCCCCGACGACAGCGGACGCCACCGATGCGGCTTGTGCCTCTTTCAGCACGGCGTAGGCATCGCGGATTTCGGACGGTGGTGTACCAATGAAGACGCACCGCGTGATGTCGCTGCAGTAGTCGGCCATGGTTCCGCCGAAGTCACAGAGAACGATTTCGTTGTCGCGAATGACACGCGAACCGGGGTGGTGATGCGGGCTGGCCGCGTTTTCGCCGGCGGCAACGATGGCGAAGTTCACGATGTCGTGGCCCTCGTCGAGCAGCCTTTGCGAGATGTCGGCCGAAACCTGCGCCTCCGTGCGACCAACCAGAGGAATCGCACCGGCATGCAACTGTGCCGCAACCCGATCGGCCGCCGCACCCGCACGCTGGAGAGCCGCGATTTCCGTGGGAGTCTTGATGCGACGCAACGGCCCGACGATGTCGACCGCGCGCGTGTAGCGAGTGTCGGGAAGATGACCGAGCAGTTCAACCAAGAACCGCGCCCACATTTGGTCGCCGACCGCGATGGTGCGCGACCCCGCTGCGAGTTTTGCCACCAGTGCGACGGGGTCGTCGGTTTCGTCCCACGGGAGAAGTTCGAACACCGTGGGGTGCAGAGCAACGCGCGGAGCCTCGAGACGTGGAATGACAAGCGTCGCCACTCCCTCGCGCGGCACGACGAGCATCGTGAGTCGTTCTAGGGGCATCGCGTGATAGCCGGTGAGATACGGAAGATCGTGACCGACCGACAACATCACCGCGTCGACGTCGCGCAACGCCATCATCTGCCTGACACGGACGAGACGTTCTTCGTACACGGCCGAATCAAGAGGGGAAGATTCGCGCGAGTTCACGACACACTCACTTTCGTCACCTGAACATCCGACGGCATCGCAGCATCGGCGGATTCTCGGGCGTGGTAGCTGGAACGGGTCAGCGGGCTTGATTCAACGTGGCCGATGCCGAGCGACTCGCCGAACTTCTTCAAATGTTCGAACTCGGACGGTTCGACCCACCGTGCAACGGGAAGGTGTGTTGTGGTTGGCCGCAGGTACTGACCGATCGTCACGATGTCGATGCCAATGCCCGCAAGATCGACCAAGGTGCCTTCGACTTCGGCGGTCGTTTCGCCCATACCCACGATGATTCCCGACTTCGTGGTGAGCCCGGCAGCCTTGCCGCGCGAAAGCACCGACAGGCTGCGCGCATATCCGGCGCTGGGGCGCACGGCCCGCTGCAATCTGGCGACGGTTTCGATGTTGTGGTTCAACACATCGGGACGCGCATCAACGAGCACGTCGAGCGAGTCGGTGCCCTTCACATCGGAGATCAACGTTTCGATACGTGCGAGCGGAGAACGGCGACGAATTGCACGGACACAATCGGCAACGTGTGCCATGCCGCCGTCGGCAAGGTCGTCACGGGCAACCATGGTGAGCACCGCATGCATCAAGCCCATGCGCGCAACGGCTTCGGCAACGCGTGCCGGCTCGTCGACTTCCGGATCAAGGGGCTTGCGCGTGTCGACCAAACAGAATCCGCACGCGCGCGTGCAACGTTCGCCCAACACCATGAACGTGGCGGTGCGATCGGCCCAACATTCCGAGAGGTTCGGACAGCCGGCCTCTTCACACACGGTGACGAGACCGAGATCGCGCACGACCTTCTTCGTTTCCATCACTTCGGGCCCGAGGTTCACCTTCGGACGGAGCCAGTCGGGCTTGCGTTCCTCGATCTTCAACCCATCGGTGACGCCTGCCTGGGCGAGGCGACCGACCATGCGCACTTTCTCGCCCGCACCCGCACCTCGAGAGAACGGCGAGAGATCTTCCGGGCGATGCACCCACGCCACATCTTGACGTTCGACGACACCGTTCGAGAATCGGTCGGCAAGATTGCGTGCCACGACGTCGGCAACGTCACGCATCGAGGCAGCGATTCCTTCTTCGCGCAGCGATGTGACGGGATACTCGGCGATTCCGCACGGCACGATGTGCTGACGCATGTACGTGAGGTCGGTTTCGACGTTCAACGCAAAGCCGTGCATCGTGCGCCCACGCGTGAGTCGAACACCGATGGCACAGATCTTGCGCGGTCGACCCGTGTCGACACCGAGCCAGACTCCCGGATAGCCGTCGAAGCGCGAAGCATCGGTGACACCGAGTTCGGCAAGCG
>JBEBAF010000105.1:0-2594 GCA_041159045.1 Actinomycetota bacterium | reverse complement strand
TGTCGGGCGACGATCTTCGGAACGATTCGTACGACGATTTTTCTCTCGACGTGTCCACCGATGAGGGCTATGACTCGACGATCGATGTCGCTACCGACGGCGACATCGAAGTTGGCGTGGCCTACGAAGAAGAGTCGATCGATGCGACGCTCGAGGATGGTCAGGATCTGGCCGTCAGTGACCCGGTGGGCGATGGGGATCTCTCGATCGACGTGACCTCGGAGAGCGGCGAGTCGTTGTACGAAGCCGCGTTCGACGGTACGGATGACGATGGTCAGTTGAGCACTGCGAGTCTCGATATCGACGAGGCAACTGGCAAGGCGGTGGTCGAGGATGAACCACTCGTTGCAGAAACCGTGAACGAAGAGCTCATCGCAATTGCCGAAGCGGATGCCGAAGTTGCCGCTGAGAAAGCTGCGAGCAATGATTCGACACCTGATTCGACGCAAACCGACTCGTCATCACCCGAATTGGTTCCGACCGACTCGACGACGGTCGACGATTCCGGCGATGCAAACAATGGGCAAACCGACAATTCGGTGACCGACGCGTCGGATTCACCGAACACAATGTCGGATCGAGCCGATTCAAACGATTCGGGTTCATCGGACAACGTCGACGATTCGCCCGACACGACGAAACCGAAGACGCAGACCACCGAGGACTCTCCGGAAACGACCGAGGCGGCTGCAAGCGACGACGCGGGAAGTGACGGCTAACGACCGAGTTCGCCGCGCACGCCTCGTACCGAGCGGCCGGGTGCGCTGAACGATGAACCCGCGGCACGGCCCGCACCGTACGCATCGCGGTCGGTGACGTAACTCCCTCTGCTCGCGTGGAGGTGAGGTGTGGTGGCGCGCATGTGCCATTGCGCGCGTTCGGCACGTTCGAGAAGTACGAGGCCAGCACCGGGGGATTCGCGCACCATGCTGCGGTGTTCGGCGTTGATCTTCTTCTCGATGCCCGCACAGAACCCGTGCCACCACGACGTGCGCCATCGACGATCACCCGTTGGCATCGAACGCAACGCCAGCATTTCGGCGGCGGTGAAGAGTGTTTCCAGTGCGAACAGGTCGTTGGCCGTGCCGAAGGCAACCATCACCACGGCGTCGCGCGACGCATTCTCCATGTCGCGGTAGTCGGCGCACGACAGGCTCGTTGCCAGGATGTGGAACAACGTTCCACGCCGCACGCGGTACGGGCCGGTGATCGTGAACGTTTTGCTCGTCAATGCACCGGATTCTTGGTGTTTCACGTCGGTTTCGTCGATGCCGTGCTTCTGCATGAGGCGATAGGCGAGTGCGAGTGCGGTTTCTGCCTCGGCCTGCGGCGTGTTCGGGTGGTTGGCGCGTTCGAGGATCGCCCGCACCTTTTGTTTCACGCCGTCATCAACCACGTTGCGAAACTACTGTGTGGCGACGGGCCGATCAGAGGGGAAGTCCATGAAGTTCGCATTCGCCACCGCACCGCAGGTGTGCACATGGCAGGAAGTACTCGACGTATGGAAGGCAGCCGACGAGTTGCCGTTCTGGGAGAGTGGGTGGACCTTCGACCACTTCGAGCCGATCTTCACGGGCGACCGTTCGGGGCCGTGCATGGAAGGTTGGATCACACTCACTGCGCTGCTGCAGGCAACGAAGCGCCTACGGGGTGGTGTGATGGTGACCGGCATGGTGTACCGCCATCCGGCCGTGCTCGCGAACATGGCGGCGACCCTCGATCACACGAGCGGTGGACGCCTCGAACTCGGTGTCGGCGCGGCCTGGAACGAGGACGAGTGCAACGCATACGGCATCGAACTCGGATCGTTGACCGAACGCTTCGATCGTTTTGCCGAAGGTTTGGAAGTCATCAAGCGTTTGCTGACCGAAAAGCAGTCGTCGTTCTCGGGCAAGTACTACACGCTCACCGATGCGTACTGTGAGCCGAAGCCGATTCAGCAGCCGATGCCACCCGTGTTGATCGGTGGCGGTGGATTCAAGCGCACCTTGCCGCTCGTCGCGCGCTACGCAGACCATTGGAACTTTCCCGGCAACAGCGAAGATCCGATCGGCGATCTTCAGAAGTCGCTGGCACGTTTGCGCGAATGTTGCGACGAAGTGGGTCGCGACATGTCCGAGATCCGCATCAGCACCCAGATCTGGGTCGACCGGATGAGCGAATCCGAGGCCGTCGACCGCGCCCTCGCGTACGCCGATGCCGGAGTTAGCCTGGCCCTGGTCAGCCTGCCGCGACCCCTGAATCCACGCCATATTCAGCAATATGCCGACCTTTTTGGGCCGGTTTTCGGCGGTTCGCAGTGAGCATTCTCCTCGTCGGCCTCGGTGCCGGCTTCCTGTCGGGTGTCTTCGGTGTGGGCGGGGGAATCCTCATCGTCCCGGGGCTCGTGTTCTTCGCGAAAATGGATCAGCGCCGAGCGCATGGCACTTCGCTCGCCGCCGTGCTGCCGATTTCATTGTCGAGCCTGATCACCTACTGGGCGCACCACCACGTTGATTGGCACGTTTCGTTCTGGTTGGCGATCGGTGCTGTTGGTGGTGCGGTTCTCGGAACGAAGATGTTGAAGACCGTGCGTCACGATGTGTTGAGTTACG
>JBEBAF010000104.1:0-7556 GCA_041159045.1 Actinomycetota bacterium | reverse complement strand
AATTTGCCATGCCCGGTGCCGTCGACCGTCTGCGAGAGTTCCGTGACACCATCGAGTCCGAATTCAGCCGCGATCTCGAGGCGAATGCACTCGTGCTGTCGGCAACGGATCCAGCACAACCGTTCGGCTCGGTGCTGGCGTGGCCGCCCAACGACGGACGCCCCGCACGAAGCGCATCATCGGTGGTCGTGTTGGTCGACGGTGCGGCGTTCGCGTGGTTCGACACACGCTCGGGGAACCTCGTGCCGCTCTGTGAAACGAGTTCGGAAAATCTGCGAGTCGTTGCCGGTGCTTTGGCTGCCTTGGGCAAAGACGGTCGCGTTCGAACGGTACGCGTGCAAAAGGTCAACGGACGGGGTCTCGAAGACTGCGCATTCCGCTCGGTGATGCATGACGCGCTCGTCTCGTGCGGTTTCGTCGAGGGGTATCGCGGCTACGTGCAACGGTGAATGGTGAATACGGCCACGTATGGCGTTAATTCGGGCGCTTGCCGATTGAACGCAAACCGGCCCACGCCAACGTGGCGATTTGTTCGCCGATTTCGTCGGGGTTGAACTTCTTGCCACTTTGGATGAGGTGTCGTGAGACCCCTTCGCTCATTCCGATGAGGGCATGGGCGAGAACTCGTTGCTGTTCAACGTCGACGTCGGCCGCAATCAGTGGCGCAACCATCTCGGCGGTGGTTCCCTCGACGCGAGCCGAGACAGCGGCGAACTCTTCGTCGCGTCGCGTGCCGCTTCCGAACAACAAAAGGAAGGAGTCGGGGTGGGTCATTACCCAGCGGAAGTACGCGATCATTCCGGCCGTTGTTTTTTCGCGACCCGAAGGCGCCGACTGTGTGGCATTGCGAATGGCGCGAATCATTTGTTCGCCGACCATCTCGAGGGTTGCCGTGTAGAGCTCGCGCTTGGAAGCGAAGTGTTGGTACAGCACGGGTTTCGTCACCCCGGCGGCATCGGCAACGTCGTTCATCGACGCGTTGTGGAAGCCCTTTTGCGCGAACACCTGCGCAGCGATTCCGAGCAGTTGTTCTCGTCGGTCGGCTGCCGACAAGCGTGGGGTGGTCATGCTCATCGGTTGTTCTCGCGATCTTCGCGTTCGGCGGCTTTCACGGCGTAACCAAGAACGATGGACGGAGCGAGAAGGATCGACCCGCCGATCAGTCCTGCCGTCATGATGCCGACCATCGCGCCGTTGAAACCAATCGCGAATGCAAGGACGAAGCACGTGACCGTTGCCGCGTAGAGGAGGTAACCGATGCGATTGGCGAGAAGTGACCACTTCGCGACTTGCTGACGACGGGCACGCACGGGGTCGAACGCGGCGGCCGATTGACCAGCGTTGTTCGAAGGGGAAGAGGGGGAGGGGGACCCTGAAGTCATATTGTCGTGAAGATGGTAGAGGTCACGGGGCACAAATTTGCTGAGCGGGGCGAAACCCCCGTCACACTTGACTGGCACGACGAACACATCGCAGTCATCACGATTCGGCGACCACACCGACGCAACGCCGTCGACCTCGAGACCCTGCTCCTGATTGCCGAACACCAACACACGGTTGCGCAGCGGGCGCGTGTCGTGATTCTCACGGGCGAGCCGCCGGCATTCTGCGCGGGCGCCGACCTCACGGGCGTCGAAGGTGATGAATTCGGTGCGGCGCTTGGCGCGGCATTGCGTGGATTCACGACGCTGCCGTGCGTCACGCTCGCGGCCATCGACGGCCCCGCGATGGGTGCGGGAACCCAGTTGGCCCTGGCATGCGACCTACGCATCGCGACTGGGACGAGTCGATTCGGTATTCCCGCCGCGAAGCTCGGGCTTTCGGTCGACCAGTGGACGATCGAACGTGCGAGTCACGAATTCGGGTGGGCGATCGCGCGCAACATGTTGCTCGGCGTCGGCGTGTATGCGACCGCGCAGTTGGTGCAGCAGGGCGGAATTCATCGTGTCGGGGCGTTCACCGATGCAGTGGCCTGGGCAGAGGAACTGGCCGCCCTCGCCCCGCTCACCATTCAGGCGCACAAGCGCGGACTCGAGTCAGTGGCCGAAAAACTCGTCACCGACACCGAATTCGAAGAATTGCGCTCGAGAGCATGGTCGAGCGAAGACGCACAGGAAGGGCCGCGCGCGTTTCTCGAGAAGCGACCCGCACGTTTCACCGGTCGGTGAAACCTCAGGTGCTCGCGGGCAGCAACAAGTTGATGTAGCGGTACCAAAAGAACAATGTGATGGTGAACGGCAATACAACGATTGCGTACGCGACGACACGCGATTTCAGAACACCATGATTGCGAGACAAGAACAATTTGCGTAGCAGTTTCGTTCCGAAGGCGATTGAAATGAGAACGAGTCCGAGGAGAATGGCGGGAAGAATCGCCGCGTGGTCGGAGAACCACCCATCAATGCGTTCGACGTCGATCACTTGACCGGTGGTTTCGGCAGGTGTTTCCGGCATAACCGTGGTGGTGGTCGTTTCATCGACCGATGTGGTCGGGGCGACCTTGGTTTCGGTGGTGCCGAGTGGCAGCGTTTTTCGCAGTTCGGCGATGACCACCAAACGTTGCGATGTGCTGTAACGCGGGTTGCACGTGATCAGTGTCAGCAACGTCTTGTTCTTGAGGGGTTGAAGCACCTCGGTTTGGTTGGGCTTGATGATCTTCGTGTCGATCACTTCGAAGACGAACTTGCCGGTCAATGTCGTCACGACGGCGCTGTCACCAACGTCAACTTTGTCGAGATCGGCGAATGGCGCGCCGTACGTGGTGCGGTGGCCGGCGATGGCGCTGTTGCCCGGCTGGCCGGGCAGTGCGGTTCGGGGAACGTGACCCGGGCCGTGTCGCAGCGCAGAAGCCGAAACACCCTCGACGATGATGTCGGCGATTCCGGCGGTCGGAACTTCGAGCAGAGCCACGGCTTTGTTCGGTCGATTCGGCGCGGTGACGGGCGGCGTGATCGTGGCCGGAAGTGATGTCGGTGTTGTCGCTGGTGTCGAGGCTTCCGCGACCTTCTGGTTCACGAGTTGTGTGAATTCGGCGTGCAATCGATCCTGCGCACGTCGGGTCTCGATTCCGGTACCCCAGAGTTGGTACGCGACGAGGCCGAGAAGCAGCAGTCCTGCGGTAATGAACGTCTTGCCGATCAGGCCGAGCGCATCGTCGACTCGATTGCGGAAGCGCTCTTTCATCTCCGAGAACGCTAGTGGGTCGTGTGTCGATCGGGTCTGTAGCGTCTTGGGAGTGGAGAGGACATCAGTCGTCGAATTACGAGACGCCGTTGTTCTTCTCGGTTCCTTCCCGGCACTGGCCGAAGCAACGTTGAGCGTTGAACGCGGCGAGATAGTTCTCGTGAAAGGCGCCAACGGTGCCGGAAAAACCACGCTCCTGCGTTTGTGCGCAGGGCTGCTGCCAATCGCGCGCGGCGCCGCCTCGGTGATGGGTTTCGACGTGACCACCGAACGTGATGCCGTGCGATCGAAAGTCGGCTTTCTGGGCCATTCAAACGGGCTCTATCTCGATCTGACCGCCGGCGAAAATCTCGCGTTCTGGGGTTCCGTCGTCGGTGCGCAGAGCGCCGAGGTTCGCGATGCTGCGCGACGCATGGGCTTGAACGAACGGTTGCTCGACACCGTGGTGGCGCGTATGTCGGCGGGGCAAAAGCGCCGAACCGCACTGGCCGTCATGGTGATTCGTCGGGCATCGTTGTGGCTGCTCGACGAGCCCCACGCGGGCCTCGATGCAGCGGGCCGCGACGAAATCGACGCCCTGCTGCGCGAAGCCACGTACGCCGGCGCAACGGTCATCGTTGCATCGCACGAGCTCGAGCGGGCCGGGGCACTTGCAACGCGAACGATCGAAATCGTGGGTGGACGCGTGGTTGAAGACGAAGGTCGTACGAAGTGACGATGTCCCGGAATCTTCATGTCGCGCGTGCGGTCGCAGTGAAGGACCTGCGTATCGAGATGCGCAGTCGCGTGATGACGAATCAGATTCTTCCGTTCGCGGGAATCGTGATGGTCTTGTTCGCCTTTGCGCTCGACAACGACGGAATCCTGCAACGCGTCGCCCCGGGCCTGTTGTGGATGACGACACTCTTCACATCGCTGGTTGTCGTGCAACGCACGTTCGCGGTTGAAGCCGCCGACGGATCGATCGACGCACTTCGCGTCGCGGGTGTGCCGCCCCAAGGGTTGTTCCTCGGCAAGGTGCTCGCTCTTGCTTGCCAACTCGTCGTGTTCGAAGCCGTCCTCACGGTGCTGGCGCTCGTCTTGTACCGAGTGAACATCAACCTGTCGGGCGCCGTGCTCTTGGTCACCACCGCGGTGCTCGGATCGCTGGGTTTGGCGGCGCTCGGGGCGACGTACGGCGGGTTCTCGATCGCCGGTCGTGGGCGCGAGACGCTAGTG
Source organism: Actinomycetota bacterium (assembly GCA_041159045.1). Lineage (GTDB taxonomy): Bacteria > Actinomycetota > Acidimicrobiia > Acidimicrobiales > Ilumatobacteraceae > F1-20-MAGs119. The sequence continues at coordinate 3,155 of JBEBAF010000104.1, read as the reverse complement.
CCGTTGCTGATGCTGCCGGCCGTAGCCCCCGTTCTGATCGCCGCCACGCGCGCCACTGAGGCCGCGTTTGGATCGGATGGCACCCGAGTGTCCGAAGGCTGGCCCTGGGTTGGCCTTCTCGCCGTATTTGGCGCGGTCTTCCTGTTTGGTGGAACACTGGGGTTCGGCCCCCTCACCGACGAGTAGCCACCCCGCCCATGTCGAAACTCCCGTCTTCCCAAGTGCCGCCAACGCGTACATCCGCGACCCGCAATTTGGGAATTCTCGTGTTGGCCGGATCGGTGTTGTTGTTTCTGCTCGGGATCTTCTTTACGGCTGAAGACGTCGATCAGGGCAGTTCTGTTCGGATCATGTACGTCCATGTCCCCACAGCGTGGGTGGCGTACCTTGCGTTCATTCTCACGGCAGTGGCTTCGGCCGGTCATCTGTGGGGCAGGCGCCACTCGATGAACCTCGACCGCCTTGCGGGCGCTTCGGCCGAAGTGGGCGTGATCTTCATGGGCGTCACGTTGGTGACGGGCAGCTTGTGGGGGCGTTTGTCGTGGGGAACCTATTGGCAGTGGGATCCTCGCCTCACGACCACGGCCTTCTTGTTCGTCACCTACATCGGATACCTCGCCGTTCGCGGGCTCGGTGGAACCCATCAGCAACGCGCAAAGCGTTCGGCGATCGTCGCGCTGTTCGCCGTGCTTGAAATCCCGCTCGTTCATTTCAGCGTCGTGCTGTGGCGATCGCTTCACCAGAAGGCTTCGGTGTTGAGACCCAATGGCAACGTAACCATGGACGGACTCATGCTGTTCACCCTCATGTTCGGTGTCGTGGTCTTCACCGGTCTCTTTGCGTGGCTCGTCATTCATCGTCAGCGATTGCTTGCGATGATCGATGCGGTCGAGATGCGTGGCATTGACGCAGCCATCGAAGCTCGTCGGGCGGAAGAGGTGAACCGCTGATGAATCCGACTGGTTTGATCGCGATGGCACACGCCGACTTCATCATCATCAGTTGGGTGTTGTCGTTCGTGCCCATCGCGGCATACGCGTGGCGCACGTTGCGCAGGGCGCGACAAATCGACCCCCTCGTCTCGAAAGACGACAAACCGTGGACCTGACCCCGCGCGACGCAGAGAATTCGAACCCCCGATCGACACGGAAGGGGAGTCGTCGCTGGTTGTCGATGGCCGTACTCGTCGCCGTCATCGTCTTCGGAGGCGTGGTTGTCACAAAGTTTTTGTCGTCGGCGATCGACTATTACTGCAACGTCGACGAAGTCGGATCACGCAGCGGATGCGAAGCAGACCGTCGTCTTCGCGTGCAGGGAACCGTCGACGAAGGTTCGATCAAACAAGCAGCCGGCACCACCACGTTCACGATGACATTCAACGACAAGAGCATCGATGTGAGATACGACGGAGATCCCGGCGGAATCTTTCAAGAGTGCATCCCGGTCGTGGCTCACGGTCGATTGGTCAACACGGTCTTTTTGAGTGATCGCATCGAGGTGAAGCATTCGAACAATTACGTCGCCAAGAACAAGGACCGCATGAACCAAGCCGAAGCTGCGGCGACCGCTTGCAACCGCGAGACCGAGCAAGCGGGCTGATGAGCGGAGGTTTTGCGGGGCCACTCGGTCGCGGTGCACTCCTGGTTGGCGTCGTGTCGGCCGCCTTCGGTGCGGTGGCGGCCATCACCGCTGCCCGCGAGTCGGCGCGTGGTGAAGAAGTTCGTACGGCCCGCCTCGTTCCCAGGTTCGTGTGCCTTGCATTCATTGCGGCATTCGGGGCGATGGCCGCAATGGAATGGGCGATGATCACGCGCGACTTCTCGCTGAAGTACATCCAGGATCACGGTTCACGTTCCACCCCTGCGCTGTACAACTTCACCGCCGTGTGGAGCGCACTCGAGGGTTCGATTCTTCTCTGGATTCTCGCGCTCGCATTGTCTGCCGGCGTTGTGGTGTGGAGGTATCGCAAGCGTCTCGATGATCAGCTCATCGCATGGGCAGTGGCGGTCATCTGCATCGTGATGGTGTTCTTCTTCATTCTCGGTTTCGGTCCTGCGAATCCTTTTGCGCAAGGTGCTCCCGGAGTGACCGATGGTCCCGGGCCGAATCCGTTGCTGCAGAATCACATCCTCGTCTTGTTCCATCCGCCGATCCTCTATCTCGGTTACGTCGGCTTCACCGTTCCGTTTGCGTTCGCAATCGCCGCCTTGATCACCGGCCGGGTCGGAGAAGGATGGCTTCTCGAAACCCGCCGTTGGACCTTGTTCGCTTGGGGTCTCCTCACTGTCGGCATCATCCTGGGTGGTTGGTGGAGTTACGAAGTGCTCGGCTGGTCGGGCGTGTGGGCGTGGGATCCAGTTGAAAACGCGAGTTTCATCCCGTGGCTCACGGGTACGGCCTACATCCATTCGGTGCTCGTGCAAGAGCGTCGCGGGATGTTGCGAGTTTGGAACCTTTCGTTGTTGCTCGCGACCTTCAGTCTCACGATCCTCGGAACGTTCCTCACCCGATCGGGTGTGTTGAACAGCGTGCATGCATTCAGCGAAAGCGACATCGGCGCGTATCTGCTCGTCTTCTTCGGAATCATCGTCGTGGTGTCCCTCGGACTGATCGGATGGCGCGGAGACGAACTGCGAGCACCCGGTGCAATCGACTCACCCGTGTCGCGTGAAGGTGCGTTTCTCGCGAACAACGTTCTCTTCAGTGTCTTTGCTTTCATCGTGTTGCTCGGCACGGTGTTCCCCTTGATCATCGAGGCCCTGCAGAACCGGCAGATCTCTGTGGCAGAGCCGTTCTTCGACCGTCTGTCGACGCCGATCGGCATCACGATGCTCGCTCTCATGTGCATCGCGCCGGTCCTTCCCTGGCGCAAGGCGTCGGGTGAGCTACTGCGCGATCGCTTGTTCTGGCCCGCATGGTGCGGCATCGCCGCGCTCGTTGTCAGCATCCTTGTCGGAGCCGACGGGCTTGCGCCGTTGCTCGCGTTCACCCTGGGGGGCTTCGCCGGCGGCGCAGCCTTGCGCCAGGTTGTGCTTGCCACTCGGAGGCAGGGATGGCGGGGCCTCGTTGGTCGTGCAAACGGCGGAATGATCGTTCACGTCGGTGTCATCCTCATCGCGGTTGCGCTGTCTGCCTCGAATGCCTACACACGATCG
>JBEBAF010000103.1:0-3222 GCA_041159045.1 Actinomycetota bacterium | reverse complement strand
TGGCGGACTGGGCGGCACGTTCATGGCGGCAATCAGCCAGATGATCGTCGAGCAACCCATTCGAACGAACAAGAAGTTGGGAGAGCATCCGCGCGCGGTGGTTGGCGTGGGTTTGGCTGCCGGCGTCGTTGTTGCTGCAGTTGTAGTCAGTCCTCTGCTCCACATTCCCCGCGTCGTGGGCGAAAAGAAGTTTTCCGTCGCTTCCAACGCATCGGAAGAGTTGAAGGCGGCTCTCGCTACGCCGGCTCCACACGATTTTGATTTCGAACTGACGAAACCACCGGCGGAGTTGGTGACACCGTGCACGGTTTCTGCGATCAGTGAGTGCTACCGACGCGAGGGTGGGAAGCTCCGCGTGACGATCATCGGCGACAGCAACGCCGAAATGTTGATTCCCGCGTTGTACGAACTGGCGGGAACGCATGACATCACGCTGTCGGCACTCACGCGCTCCGGCTGCCCGTGGCAACGGGGCCTGATGTGGGGCGCTCATGATCAGCGTCTCATCGACAATTGCAGAATCGCGCATCGCGATTGGTACGACACGATGCTGCCTGCACTGAAACCCGATGTCGTGATGCTCGTGAACGTGACCCGCGACCCCGGTTCACGCCCCGACGCGTTCTACGACCCCGAAGACGGCGAAACCGTTGCCTCGGCCACCGCGAAGACGCTTGATTTGCTGGAAACCATCGCACCGAAGATCGTCATCCTCGAACCACTGCCGGTGCCGAACTTCGACCCGACCCAATGCCTGCGCACCGCCAAGACGGTGGGGGACTGTGCGTTCGCCCCGAACTCGACGCCATTCCCGACCGAACGCATATATAGAGGTGAAGCCGAACGCCGCCCCAGCGTTTTCGCCGTCGATTACGACGGCATTGCCTGCCCGTTCGTTTCGGCGTGCGTGCCTGTCATCGACGGAACCGTGGTGTTTCGCGACAACTACCACCTCAGCAACGAATGGCTGATGGGGCACCGCGATGAGTTTTGGTCGCTGATCGCCACAACGGGCGCTTTCAGATAACCGCGACGCACAATGCAGAAAAAGTTTCCAGCGCGATTCGGACCTAGATTTTCCCGCGTGACCTCGGTGCAGCGACTTTTCGGCGTCGTCGCACTTGTAGTCGCTTGCGTCACTCCGGCCGCATGTGCATCCGACTCGGGTGGTTCGACGATCCGAGTTCCCGCTGACGAGACGACGATTCAAGAGGCGGTTGAGAAAGCGCACCCGGGTGACCTCATTCTCATTGCAGCGGGCACGTACAACGAATCGATCGAAGTCGAAACGAAGGACATCGTCATCCGCGGTGAAGACCGCAATGCGGTGATTCTCGATGGCCAGTTCAAGAAGATCAACGGTTTTGAAGTTTCGGCAAACGGAGTCGCAATCGAGAATCTCACGGTTACGGGATTCACGCAGAACGGAATCATCTTCGACGGTGGATACGACCGGCCCGAGGGCTCAACACCCGGTCAAGGAAAGGACACGCTGGTTGGCTATCGCGTGTCGCACGTGACGACGCACAACAACGGCTTGTACGGCGTTTATGCATTTGCGTCACGCGATGGATTGATCGAGTACTCGTACGCTTCGGGATCGGCCGACTCGGGCTTCTACGTGGGTCAGTGCAAGCCGTGCAATGCCGTCCTCACGAATCTCATTGCCGAAAAGAACGCGATCGGCTACTTCGGTACGAATGCATCTGGCGGGGTGTATGTGATCAATTCCGAGTTCAGGAACAACCGTCTCGGAATGACGCCGAATTCGCAGAAGGCCGAACTTCTCGAGCCACAGGAAGACACCGTGGTGGCGGGCAATTGGGTGCACGACAACGATGATCCACAGTCGCCCGAAATTGCCCGTGGCTACTTCGGTGGCGGAATCGCGATCGGCGGTGGAACGAAGAATCTCGTCACCAAGAATCTCGTCACCGGACATGACGGGGTGGGCATCGAGGTCACGCCGCTCAACGAGAACAATCCCGAGAACAACCGCATCATTGGGAATGTTGCTTCGGGCAATGGTGTCGATCTGTCGTACGGCGTGAAGGGCGGCAAGGCGCTGGGTAACTGCTTCGAAGGCAACACCTTCGGAGTCTCTGACCCGAAAGACATCGAGAAAGTTCTACCCTGCAACTCGGCGACGGTGATCGAAATTCCCGAGCCCAGCCGCAATCAGGCATCGGCACCGAAGGGAGTCGACTATCGCGACGTTCCCAAGCCCGGTCCGCAACCCACGATGAAGAACCCCGAAACCGCCCCGGCGCTCCCGGCTGGTCCGCCGCCCGTGGTCGATCTCGCATCGATCAAGGTGCCGAAGAAGAAATGAAACCGCGTATCGCCGCCCGTGCGGCCATCGCCGCACTGTTGTTGGTCACGTCTGCATGCGGCGGGAATAAAACCACCGAGAAGAGGATCACTCCCGAACAGATCCAACTTCTGGCGACCGCGTTCTTTAACAACTACCAGGGCAAGGGTGCGGAGTTTCAGCTCACGTCGCTCGACCGTCCCGGTGGTCGAACGATCACCATGGCCGGACAAATCGACTTTGAAGAACACCGGGGCGGTGCAATGGTCACCGGAGGTGCCGCGGGTTTTCCCGTCACCGAGGTGTTTTGGGCCAATGGACGGGTGCTCGAGCGGCGCCCGGCTCTTGACGCCGTTCTCGGTGAAAAAGGAATCACGCCCGGCTCGTACTTGTTGCGCGCAGCCGACGTTCAGCATCGTCGCCTCGACATGCTGATCGGAATCCTCACCGGTCTCGCCCTCAAGGTGCCCGAGAATGCACAGCTGATCCGACAGAAAGAGGGCACTGCCTTCCTTCGCGAAGATTCACTGCGCAACACGAAAGTCGACGTTCTTCGCTACGGCCAGAACGTGATCCTTTGGATCGATCCCGAAACCGGGAATCTCCTTCGCTTCGAAGGACGCAATTCCGCCGGCACCCTTCCCGTCATCGTCGACATTCTTGAATTGAAGAAATTTGACCTGCCCGGTCCATCAGTTCAGCAGATCGTCGACGTATCGACATGGGTCGACGAGTTCAACTCGTACGCACCCGAAAGTCCGTGATCACTACAACGGAGAAAGAAATTTTCTTCGCAAGTTTGATCACCCGGACGACTCACCACGACTCTTAGTTTCGACGCAGCCGCGGTCGCTCACACCGCCGTACGGGGAAACATCGAAAGTGGTGAACATGAAATTGCGCCAATTGCC
>JBEBAF010000102.1:0-4778 GCA_041159045.1 Actinomycetota bacterium | reverse complement strand
GGTTGTGCTGGATCCGTTGCCGACAGCACGAGTGCATTCGCCTCGAGATCGCGGCTGAATTCGGACTCGATGGTGTCACGGAACTCTCGCAGACGGTCGACGGCACCGGGCATGGCAAATTGCGCGGCACCGAGACCATCGACGAAGTATCCCCTGCGCACATGACCACGCTCTTCGAGAACCTTGAGAACGCCGTAAACCCCCGTGAAGCCTCCGCGAAGCCCCTCGGCCAACACGGCTTCACGTGTCAACACGCCATGACGCTCGAGAAGTTGCATCGCAGCGGCGTGCAGTTGGTTCGTTCCGACTGCGGCATCGGAAACGATGTCGCCGAGCATGCTCCAACGTCCGGTTCCCGCAGGAGGGCCGATACGCGTCATGCGCAATGAACGCGGTCGGCTGACCGGGCGCTGACTGCGTCGCGCCGAGCCACTACGGGCGCCACCGATGAGTGCGCGCAGCGGAGCCAACGTGTCATTCGTGACTTCACCGGCCCACACGAGATCCCACAGTGCAGCCAAACGTTCGGTCTCGGTGGACTGTGGCGTTGCTGCAACGATGTTGTTCCAGAAACTCGCACCACGACTCTTCAGGGCTTCGCGCAGCGCCGAGTGCAGATCGCCATTCGGTGATTCGGCCTTCTCGAACACGGGCAACAGATCGGCAATTTGATCAGCGAAGAACAACCGGATCCGTCCATCGTTCGAACCGATTGCACCTGCACCGACCCAGACCAGCTCACCGCTTGCGAACAACGCGTCGAGGTCGGCGCTGCGGTAACCGCGCAGGCGCAACGGAAGAACGTCGGTTTCAAGTGTCGAGGCGACGATCGCTGCACCTTGAAGGCTCTGCACCACATCGATGAGTGCTTCGACACCATTTCGTTGCCCCGATACACGACCCGACACGGCCGCATCGGCCCCCGCGATGCCGTGCCAGGCCGGCAAGAATCGTGCAAAGACCGACTGATCAACCGGTTCGACTTCACGTCGAAGAACCGCAAGCGATCGGCGACGAATCTGACGGAGAATTTCGACATCGCACCACTCGCGCTCGATGCCGTTCGGCTGGAATTCACCCCGAACAACCCGCCCGTCGAGCTCGAGCGCACGCAAGGCACCTATCGCACGTTCGTGAGTGATTCCGAAGCGCGTCGCCAACTGAGCCGTGGTGAACGGCGCATGCGTTCGCGCAAAGCGACCCACCAACGCCTCGAGTGGCCGCGGCAACGGCTCGGTGAAATCGCGCGGCAACCCCATGGGAAGCGCACATCCGAATGCGTCGCGGTACATCGCCGCGTCTTGGGCGGCGATGAATCGTTCTTCGCCGGCTATGGCCACCGCGACGATGCGCCGTTCGGCAAGAAGTCGATCGAAGGCGGATGCGTCCATCCCCTCTTCGCAACGTACGTCGACTTCGGTACGAGCGAGATCGCCGACTCGCCGAAAAACGTCGTGCAATTCGTCGACGGTTCGCGCTCGACGACCATCGACGAGACACTGCGCCGAAAGTTCAACCGCGGCGATTGCATCGGGATCGAGCAGTTCACGCAGTTCTTCGGTACCAAGCAGGTCGTTGAGAAGGTCTCGATCGAGCGACAAGGCCGCAGCACGGCGCTCGGCGAGCGGCGCATCACCTTCATACATGTAGGTCGCAACCCAGTTGAACAAGAGACTCTGCGCAAACGGTGAAGCCTTCGGTGTTTCCACCGTGACGACTTTGATTTTTCGGGAACGAACCTGCGACAGGACATCGCGCAGGGCCGGCACGTCGAACACGTCTTGAATGCACTCGCGACTCGCCTCGAGCAGAACCGGGAACGTTGGGTATTTGCTGGCCACTGCCAGCAAATCGGCGGCGCGTTGCCGTTGCTGCCACAGCGGCGTGCGTTGGTCGGGACGTCGGCGTGGCAACAGCAATGATCGTGCCGCGCATTCGCGGAAGCGGGCCGCGAAGAGCGCCGTCGTTGGCAATGTCGAAACGACAAGTTCCTCGATGGTGTCGGGATCGGGCATCAGGTCGTCCAACGGCACCGATTCAAGTGCCTCGGGCAACCTCAATACGATGCCGTCGTCGGCGTACATCGTTTCAACCGGCATGTCGAGACGTTCGCGCAACCCACGCTCGATGGCCATTGCCCACGGTGCATGTACGGGCATGCCGAACGGCGTGTGAATGCACACCCGCCAGTCGCCCAGTTCGTCGCGGAATCGCTCGACAACGATCGTCGTGTCGTCGGGAACCGCGCCCGTTGCCTCGGCTTGTTCGGCCAGGTAATTCACCACGTTTCCGGCCGCGAATGTGTCGAGGAAATGCCGTTCGGTCAATTCGCGAAGCGCGGCTTCGACGGGGAGTTCGCGAACTCGGCGGTGGAATGCGCCGACCGCGCGGCCGAGTTCGACAGGGCGGCCGATTTGATCGCCGTGCCAGAAGGGCATCTTCGCAGGCTCGCCGGGTGCGGGCGTGACGATGACCTTCTGGAAGGTGATGTCTTCGATTCGCCACGTTGACGCACCGAGCAGGAATGTTTCACCGGCCCGACTTTCGTAAACCATCTCTTCGTCGAGTTCGCCCACCCGCGTGCCGTCGGGAAGAAAAACGCCGTACAAACCGCGATCAGGAATCGTGCCGGCGTTCGTGACGGCAAGACGCTGCGCCCCATCGCGGGCGCGCACGGTGTTGGTGGTTCGATCCCAAACGATGCGGGGCCGAAGCTCGTTGAATTCCGTACTCGGATAACGACCCGCAAGAAGATCGAGAACGTTGTGCAGAATCTCGTCGGAAATTTCGGCAAATGACGCACAACGTCGAACGACGGCGGCGAGTTCGTCGACCGTTGTGTCTCCTTTCGCCGCAACGTGAGCAACGATGTGTTGTGCAAGAACGTCGAGCGGATTGCGCAGATACCGCGTGGTTTCGATTTCACCGTCGACCATTCGCCGCACCACCACGGCGGCTTCGATGAGGTCACCACGGTGCTTCGGATAGAGCTTCCCTCGACTCGGCTCGCCAACCGAGTGACCTGCGCGACCGACACGTTGCAGCCCTCTGCTCACCGCGCCCGGCGACTCGACCTGAATGACGAGGTCGACAGCACCCATGTCGATACCGAGTTCGAGACTCGATGTAGCGACAATTCCGCGCAGCTTTCCGCTCTTCAGTTGGTCTTCGATGAGAATCCGTTGTTCACGTGCAAGCGAACCGTGATGGGCCTTCACGAAGTCGTCGGCCAGTCCCACGTTCACGGCCAATTCGTTCAGGTTCGCCGCGAGTCGCTCGGCCTGACGACGGGCGTTGCAGAAGATGATCGTGCTTCGATGCGCCAAAACCTGTTCGAAGATCTGCGGATACATGCTGGGCCAGATGCTTGAACGCCGTGGTGACAAGGCCGCAGTTGCCGGCCCACTTGTGAGTTCGTTGTTCGGTTGGCCGAGGTCGCCCATGTCTTCGACGGGAACGATCACTTCAAGTTCGAGAGGCTTGCGAATACCCGCATCGACGATGGCCACCGGCCGCGGATTCCCGCCGGAGTAGCCGCCGAGGAACTTGGCCGTTTCTTCGAGCGGGCGCTGCGTCGCGGACAAACCGATGCGTTGCGGTTCCTTCCGTGTTATTTCGCACAGTCGTTCGAGGCTGAGCATGAGATGCGCACCCCGCTTCGTGCCGGCGAGCGCATGAATTTCGTCGATGATCACCGTGTCGACGTTCACCAGCGTTTTGCGGGCCTGCGACGTGAGCATGAGAAACAGGCTTTCGGGTGTGGTGATGAGCAGGTCGGGTGGGCGCCGCAACATCGCCTGACGGTCGCGCGGAGATGTATCGCCTGTTCGCAAACCAACGGTGACCTCGTGGAACTCTTCGCCGATTCGTTCGGCAGCGAGAGCGATTCCCGCAAGCGGTGCGCGGAGGTTTTTCTCGACGTCGAATGCGAGGGCCCTCAACGGTGAGACATACAACACACGCGTACGCTCTCCGGCGGGCGGCGGAGGCGTTCCGGTGAGGGCGTTGATCGACCAAAGAAAGGCCGTGAGAGTTTTGCCACTTCCGGTTGGTGCGCAAATCAGCGTGTGCTCACCAGCGGCGATTCGTGGCCATCCAAGTGACTGCGCGCCTGTGGGCGTGGGAAACGAAGTAGCGAACCACTGGGCAACCGCAGGGCGAAACAGATCGAGCACCAAAACGGACGCTAATTGACGGGTGTCTGACACCCGTCACTAGGCTCGAAGGCATGCCGAACCCCGGAGAACACCACCCCGCGTTCGAGGAATACTGCGAGTGCATCTACGAACTGCACGAAGATCAGGTTTCGGTAATCCAGGCTCGCATTGCCGAACGCCTGTCGGTTTCACGCCCCTCGGTTTCCGAAATGATCAAGCGCATGGAGACCGAAGGTCTCGTCCGCACCGACGGCACAACCATCACGCTCACCGACACGGGTCGTGAACTTGCCATCAGCGTGGTACGCAAACATCGACTCGCCGAGCGCTTCCTTACCGACATTCTCGGGCTCTCGTGGGCAACGGCGCACCGTGAAGCGGGCAAATGGGAACACGTGATGTCGAACGACGTGGAAGCCGCGATGGTGCGCGTGCTCAACAATCCCACGACATGCCCACACGGAAATCCGATTCCGGGAAGTGGTCACGTTGCCACTGCTACTGCTCCGTTGTCGAGCGTTGCCTCCGGAGCTCGCTTCGTCGTTTCGAGAATTCCCGAAACGCTCGAGTTCGCTCCGGGCATTCTCGATTTCCTCGAAGAGTCACAGCTGTTGCCGGGAC
>JBEBAF010000101.1:0-3583 GCA_041159045.1 Actinomycetota bacterium | reverse complement strand
GCGAGATCGGATGCGATTCGATGACGCCGGGTTGACCGCGCGGCGGAGTGAGACCTGTGGGTGTGCCGTCGACACCGTCTTCGCGAATGCGGTACAACGCGTGATACACGGCTTGCCCGGTTGGTGGGCGCTTGCCCGGTTCGCGCTCGAGCATTTGATGCACGAAGTTCGTCAGCGCCGGAGGCAAATTGGGCCGTATTTGCAAGAGGTTTTTGGGCTGACGCTGCACGCGCGCAAGCGCGGTATCAACATCGGATTCGCCAATGAACGGCACGCGCCCGGCGAGGCATTCGTACAGAACGAGACCGAGCGAATAAATGTCGGCGCGACCATCGAGTGGACGACCTCGCACCTGTTCGGGCGAAAGATATTTCGCCGTGCCCATCATGATGTTCTGGTTGGTGAGATCTGATTCCGTGCCGTTCAACGCTTTGGCGATACCGAAGTCGGTGAGCATGACGCGACCAGTGGGCGTGATGAGAATGTTGCCCGGCTTGATGTCGCGATGCACGAGTTCTGCTTCGTGCGCGGCATCGAGTGCGCTTGCGATTGCCAATCCGATGTGAATAGTGAGCGACGGACTGAGTTGCGTTTTTTGATCGAGCACTTCGCGCAGCGTGAGTCCTTCGACGTACTCCATGACGACGGCCTGACGACCTTGATCGACAACAACGTCGTACACGGTGACGATGTTCGGATTCTTCAACGCGGCCGACGCCTGTGCTTCACGTCGGAAACGTTCGGCAACGATTGGATCGTCGTTGTGCTGTGACTTCATCATCTTCACCGCAACCTTGCGGTTCAACGAGATGTCGTTGGCCAACCACACTTCGGCCATGCCGCCTTGTCCGATGCGCCGCTCGAGCCGATAGCGCGCCCCGATGAGCGTGTTCGGTACGAGCGAGGCGGCCATTGCGCCTCAAACGCTAGTTGTGCACGCAGTGCGAAAAGAGGAATGTCGTTGTCGAGCGTGTGTCGAAGATCGTCGCGTCTACTGCGCGTCGAAGAACGCGACACCGATCGTTCCGCGACCGGCGTGCGTGCCGATGACGGCACCGATGTCGCCGACCTCGATGTCACCCGAGTAGATCGCGCGCAACTGGTCGACGAACGCACCGGCATCGTTGCAATCGGCCTGAAGAACCGCGAGGTCGGTGATGTTGCCGTGCTCCTTCACCTTCTGAAGAAGGAACGCGAGGGCTTTGCCACGGGTGCGTTGCCGCCCACCTTCTTCAACCTTGCCTTCGCGTACGTCGATGATCGGCTTGATGGCGAGCGCCGAGGCGATCATTGCCTTCGCGCCGCCGATTCGCCCGCCCTTCTTCAGGTTCTCAAGGGTGTCGAGCGCTCCGTACACATGGACTCGGTGCGACAGGTCGGCCGCTTTCGCGGCAAGTTCGTCGAGGCCGGCGCCTGCTTCGGCGTCGGCGGCGCACGACTTCACGATGATTCCCTGGCCCATCGACACGCTGCGGCTGTCGACAACCCGCACGGAAATGTCACCCGCGACGGCTTTCGCAGCGATTTCGGCGCTCTGCATGGTGGCCGAGAGGGCCGACGAGAGCGAAACAACGAGAACGCCCGTGGCACCCTCGGCCTGGAGCTTGCGGTACGCCGCCTCGAATTGGCCCGGGGCGGGGGCAGCGGTTTCCGGCAACACGGGCGACGCCGCGCATTTCGCCCAGAACTCTTTTGGACCGAAATCCTCGCGGTCGACGTAGTCGGTCTCGCCGAATCGGATGGTGAGGGGTACGACGGTGATCCCGTACTGGTCGATGATCGACTGCGGAAGGTCGCAGGCGCTGTCGGTGACGAGGCGAACGGTCATGGGCGAAGAACCTAGTGGGTGCGACGCGCAGTGGCGTTACGTATCGCGGCGCGACGGGTGACCACTGTGCGCCACAGCAGCTTCGATCTGTCGTCTCCGCTTGCTGCGCCAATTGTGGGCCCACCATGTGAGGAGCACGAGGAGCGCGCTGACGGTGACGACCTGACCGAGGCCGGCCAGAGCACTGACGCTGGCGGTGATCTTCATCGGTTCGCCGAGAGAAACGTCATTTTTCGGCGTCAAGAGCGAAACGAACACCGGGAACTTGCCGTTCGATCGAGCCTCAACCGGAACGACGACCTCGCTGCTGCCGTCGGCTGGCACCACGACGGTTTGGCGTGCCTTCGGAATCTTCAGCTTTGCGCTTGCGAAACGCACGACCACACGGAGCGCCGTCGACGAATCGTTGCGCACCTGCAGGCGGAGCTCACTCTTGCGACCGCTCAGCGTGAAATTCGCCGCGACGGGGAGGTGAACCGCGCCGCGCACCGCCTTCGTCGACGACTTGAGGTTGGCACTGATGGCCGAGCGCAGAGCATCGCCTGCCCGCGTCGACAACAAAGTGGTCAGGAGTCCGGGCCACTCGGTGCGACGCGGGTCGTTGTCGAGAAGCATCGACGCGGTGCTGTTCACCAACGGAGTCAGCGTGTCGATGGTCGTGCGTACTGGTTCAAGCGAAGCATCGGAACCGCGGGAGAGCTCGACGAGGTCGCCGGTTGTTTCGATCGTCGCGGGCTGGGGCTTGGCTTCCAGGCTGAGGAACTCGCTGCTTTCGACGAAGCGAAAGAGCTGTTTCATGACGCTTGGATTGGCCGGCCGGCCGTCGTGCGTGCCGAGCGCAACCGAAACCAGTGACAGGTCCTTTCCCATGCCGAGCAGAGACGAACGCTGCAGGATCAACCCTGCGGCGATACGCACGGCACGGGTGATCGTCGGCGTCGTCTCGTCGGCAAAGGTGGTCGCGTACGTGTCATCGATGCCGTGGACCAACAGCATCGAGCCGTCGGCGGCGCGTGATCGATAGGTGAGTGCCGAGTCGAGTCGCCCTCGGAGGCCCGACGCGTCGATCGCATCGGGTGTGAGGATGACGCCGCGCGCACCCACGTCACGGAACATCAGCGCACCATTCGTGGTGAGCTTGTCGTTGGACACGATGACGCCGCGGTCGGGAGTGGTGCCGAGTGCGGCAGTCACGGCATCTTCGCCGGCGCGCAGCTGCGACGCGTACAGCTCGCCTTCGTCGATCGTCGCAAGCGCGCTGGGGCTCAGTGGAACGAATGGGCTGGCGGCAAACGTGTGTTGATCGGCCTGTTCCTGGAGCGGCGTGAGAATGTCAGAACCTGCAATGGCCGTTTGGTCGCCTTGCAGAGCAACGAACGCCCCACCCAACTGATTGTCGAACGTGTCGAGAAACGCCTGTACGTCGTTCTTGAACTGTGGCGAAAGAGCATTTTCACCGTTCGATGTGCGGGCAGGAACGGCGCCGAGAGAAACGACGGGCATCACTCGGATTGGACCGTCGGAAACGGCCTCGATGGCGTCTTCGCTGTCGATGTGATGAACGAAAGTCGTTGTCTCGCCGATTTGTTGTTCGCCGTCGAGTAGTCGCACGGTCACGGGATAGACGCCCGTGGCACCAAACAACAGATCGTCAGGTTCTGATTGATTGGTGACCGTGGGAATCGAAACGATGACGCGTCCGCTGTCGTTGCGGGTGAGGCCCGCGACCGGGTAGCGCACGCGGTCGAGTTCGGA
>JBEBAF010000100.1:0-2712 GCA_041159045.1 Actinomycetota bacterium | reverse complement strand
AAGATGATCGCGCTGAGAATGTTGGCAACGAGGAACGCACCAACCCAGCCAAAAACGAGGACGGGAAAGGTGAAATCCGTACCTTGTTCGCGGTGGCCGTTCGACCGCTGTTGGTCCATGTCGCGGCGTCAGCCAGCGAGGCGATCGCGGAAGAGCTCTCCCGTTGCATCGGTGAAGACAAGTTGCAACGGCTGGTGCCGCCGATCTTCGAGACGCCAACCCGATGGCACGGTGAGACGCTCGCCATGGCGCTCGCACAGGTCGTACGAATGGGGATCGCGCTCGCGAGCGAGATTGTCGAGCCATGCCACTGAACGGCTGTACTGATACGTCAGGGTCATCGAGGCCGAAGCCGTGCAGCCGGTGCGTGAACAATGGCGTGACATGCACCGAACCGTAATTGAGCACGATTCCTCAATCGTGGATACGACCCATAGCATGAGGTCATGAGTGCGCTCCCTCCCCCGCCTCCGCCGCCGACCTCAGGACCCGCGCCGTCGGGTGCAAAGGATCCCCGGAAGGGGAAAGCCTCGCGCGGGCGATTCGCAGGACGTCGCACGGGCGACGCCAGTGGCCCGAAGGGGCAGCCAGGCAAAGACGGCCAACGCCCCGCACGCCAACCCCTGCCGAAGTGGGCGGTCTGGGTCATCGCGGCGTTCGCCGTACTCCTCCTCATCGGCCCGCGCCTCTGGCCGTCAACCAGTGCCGACAAGCTCACGTACACCGAGTTTCTCGACCTTGTACGCGAGGGCAAAGTCGACAAAGTGTCGATCAACAATTCGACGAACGGCATCAGCGGAAAGCTGTCAAGCGGTCGTGAATTCGTCACCACGGGTGCCCCGAACCTCAGCGATGCCGACGAGGCACTGCTGAAGTCGAAGGGCGTCGACTACAACTACTCAACGCCCCAGCCGAACTGGTTCACCAGTCTCGTCCCGATCTTCCTCCCGTTCCTCTTGATCATCGGCTTCTTCGTGTTCATGCAGCGCCGCGCGATGGGACAGGCCGGAAACATCATGTCGATCGGTCGAAGCCGCGCCAAGACCTACAACGCCGACAAGCCCTCCACGACGTTCGCCGATGTCGCCGGTTATGAAGGCGTGAAGATGGAGATCAAGGAAGTCGTCGACTTCCTGCGGATGCCCGAACAGTTCAAAGAAATCGGCGCCCGCGTGCCAAAGGGCATTCTGCTCGTCGGCCCGCCCGGTACCGGCAAGACACTCTTCGCACGCGCCGTTGCCGGCGAGGCCGGTGTCGGATTCCTGTCGGTCACCGGTTCCGACTTCATGGAGATGTTCGTCGGTGTCGGCGCCAGCCGCGTTCGCGACCTGTTCCAACAGGCTCGCAAGATGGGTCGCGCCATCATCTTCATCGATGAAATCGACTCGATCGGACGCAAGCGCGGTGCAGGCCTTGGTGGCGGTCACGACGAGCGCGAACAAACCCTGAACCAGATGCTCGCCGAGATGGACGGCTTCGAAACCAGCGAAGGCATCGTCATCATGGCGGCAACCAACCGCCCCGACATTCTCGACCCGGCGTTGCTCCGCCCGGGTCGTTTCGATCGCCAGATCGTCGTGCCGTTGCCCGAGTACGAAGAACGTCTTGCGATCCTCAAGGTGCACTCGCGCGACAAGCGAATGGGTCCCGATGTCGATCTCGACACGATGGCGCGCGCAACTCCCGGCATGAGTGGTGCCGACCTCGCGAACCTGGTCAACGAAGCGGCGTTGTTTGCCGTACGCCGTGGCTCGAAACAAGTCGAGCGCATCGACTTCGAAAATGCCCGTGACCGTGTGGTGATGGGCGCACGCCGCGAGAGCCTCGTCCTCTCGGCCGAGGAAAAGCGCGCCACCGCGTACCACGAAAGTGGCCATGCGGTTCTCGCCAGTGTTCTGCCGCACAGCGACCCGTTGCACAAAGTCACCATCCTCCCCCGCGGCATGGCTTTGGGTGTCACGTGGACTCTTCCGGAAGAGCGTCACACGTATTCGAAGGAGTACTTCGAAGACTTGATCTGCAAGGCCATGGGTGGACGTGTGGCCGAGATGATCGTGTTCGGTCATCTCAACAGCGGCGCGGCCAACGACCTGGAACAGGCGACGTCGATCGCCCGACGCATGGTGCGCGAATGGGGCATGAGCGAAGCCGTCGGACCAATGGCGTGGAACACCCAACAACAGGTGTTCCTCGGTGAAGACCTCATGACCAACGGACGTGAATACAGCGACGACACCGCCAAGTTGATCGACGGCGAGGTTTCACGGATCCTGCGCGAACAGGAAAGCCGCGCCCGCGAGATGTTGCTCAAGCATCGTCGTGGCCTCGATCTCGTTGCCGAAAAGCTGCTCGAAGAAGAAACGATCGACGGTCAAGCGGTCGTGCGCCTCGTACAACAGGGGCTCGGTAGCACCACTGCCGTAACGCAGAACGACTCGACTCAATCGCCTTCGTGATTCTCGCAATGCGCGTTCGGGCGTGAGCCCGGCTCACGACATTCCGCCACCGCTGCCCACAAATCCGTTGCCGTAACCGGCCCGAGAAAGCTGCCCTGCACCACGCCCTGTGAATCGACGATGATCACGGTCGGCACCGCATCGATGTCGTATCGCTTGTGAAGGTCTTTCGCGACCGAGTATTCAATGTCGTGGACCGCGACATCGCGGGTGGCAAGCGCCGTCGCTTTCGAAACGACGTCGGCACATGTATGAC
>JBEBAF010000099.1:0-3852 GCA_041159045.1 Actinomycetota bacterium | reverse complement strand
CGAGATCTCTGATCGCGTGTGTTTCTTGCACGGCGGCACGATCGCCGAAGTTGGCACACCCGCCGAGTTGTTCAGCGCCCCGCGTGACGAACGCACCAAGCAATTCCTACGCCGCGTGCGGATGTAGCCCGCGGCGCCGGCCGCAATCTGCCACGCCGGCTCATCGCCGTCGTGCTCACTGAACAGTTGGGCCTACGGCCGAGTCGGCATCGATGACCACTCTGTGCCGTCGACCCAGATTGTCTTACCGAACTGCGCTCCTTCGAATTGCGAGCGCCAGTTGCTGCCGAGTGTCGCCCCCGTGAAATCTGCATCGTGCAGATCGGCTCGACGAAAACTCGCACTCGTGAGATCCGCATTGCGAAGGATCGCTTTCTGCATGTTCGTCGAAGAGAGATCGGCGTTTCGTGCACTAGCGCCAGTCAAGTCGGCATTCTCGAACGTCGACCCAGCCAGAATCGCTTCAGTCAGATTGGCATTGCGAAGATTTACGCGGATCGTGTCATTATCGACATGCGCATCAAAGTTTGAGTAGCGAAGATTCGCTTTGGACAAGTTCGCGCCTTCAAGATTCGCGCCGTTGAAATACAGCCACCCGCCAGTGGCACCCGAGAGATTCGCGCCCTTCAACGTGGCCGACGCCAGATTGAAACTCATGAGAAACGCCCCCGAGAGGTTCGCGTTGGTGAAATCGGCGTACGGTGCACGCGCAGTAGAGAGATCTCGGCCCGCCAGATTGATTCCGCGCAGATTCTGACGCGTGAGGTCACTACCCGGACGTATCTGGTCGGCTCGCGGGACGGTCGTCGTGGTCGAGGTCGTAGTTGTCGTAGTCGTAGTCGCACCAGCGCGCACTTGCCATTGTCGTTTGTTTCCAACTCGAACACATTCATGTGGCGTGCCGTTGATGACGCGCGTAGCCCCAATCGTCTTGCACGGTGTAGCGCTCGTTAGGGCGCCAGCCGAAGCTGCAATCGCAAAAGTGCTGACTACTGCGCTCGTCAGAGTGAAAACGATTGCCAACCTGATGTTCCGCCATTCCCCATTGATCAGTGAGAGACGCTTCATGATGATTGTTTCCTTTCGATGTGAGTTCATCCGCCGAAGAGGGGGCTCTGAGATGCATCAGTGCAACCTGCCGGAACATTGCCCCAATAGTTGCGGCGATTGGGGTCGAGTTTCACATTGCCTTTCGAACGCGCGAACATGATGTCTTCTTCCACCTTTGAGTGGTACGCGCCATCGCTATCTGGCGCCGCCGGGCACACCGCACCAAGTGAGTGAAAAATCTCATGAAGCGACAAGAGACCCCATGACAGTGACTGCGATGTTGACTCATCCCACTTCTGGTCACCACACATTCGACCGTCAACCTCGAGGTTGAGCAACACGGACTTGCCGACGCCTGCACCGCCGCACAAGACGCGACCCGTTACCCCGCCTGAGTAGAAGAACAGGTACGTCTTGTTCGGGTTGACTCGTCCGAGCGCATTGAGGTGTGCATAGAAGTCCTGGTCGTTCGGGCACGGTGCACTACTGCAGCTCTTGCCCGTAGTTGACTCGAATCGTGGTGGCAGCGGGAGGAAGGTGACGTCCAGCTTCCCTTGATAGGTATCGAGTCGCATCCCCTTGCCCGACTCTGTGCGCAGCCATCGGTCAGCATGACGAAGTGCACGTTCAATCTCGCCGCCCGTGTCATAGGCATAGTCGGTAGCTCCATATCTCAACACATAGACAGCATGAAACTGAGCCCCTGAGATGTCGTCGGGCCGGTCGTAGCTGCTGCGTTGCAGCGTGCGACCCGAATCGCGGTCGAGCGGCAGGTTGTCCCAGAGCGGATGCTTTGATGTGTCGCTGTTGCAGGCTCCTTCTGATGCCAACTTGTCGGAGGTGATGTGAAAGTAGAGGTCGTTTCGATCGTCAATCTTTGGAAACTTGCCATTCCATCGTCCACCATGAAACGCGTCGGCCAACGGGTCGTTCGGTTCAGCGAGGTCACGCATGAACCCGCCACGAATCTCCCAGGCCCTGCTCTCATCAATGACCCCAGGAATCTTCACTGGCTCGCCGGTTTTTGGCGTGCGCGGAGTTCCACAGCCCGGAAGATTGCGCATGAATTGCAGTGGATGATCAAACATGGGGTTCATGCGCGAAACCCACTGAGACATCGCGAGACCCGACCACGAACTCTTCATTCGCCCAGAGTCGAGCTCGCCGCACGAAGCTCCGTTGTCGTTGGTCAATGCCTTGCCGCCGAGCGCAACTTCGAGCGAGTCGATTGTCGGCCAGCACTGCCCGAAACCTGCACCGGTTCGTGAGTAGGTGCCGCGTGGAGCCTCGTAGAAGAGCATGTACAGCTTGTTCTTCCGCTTTTCCTGTGCCGCTGGATCACCGGAGAAAGGGTCTTTCACCACCGTGATCGGGTAACCGGCCTTCTTCAGATGCTCTTGCATCGGTGCGAGGCTGTGTCGATACCCGTCGGTCGGGGTGAACAAGTCGTACCACTGGTCTTTGGTGAGATCGAGCGACAAGAATCCGACATCGAGCGCGCCTTGATAGGTGTCGAAACGAAGTCCGAATCCGCCATTCTGAGATGCGAACCACTCGTTCGCTTCAAAGGCATAGCGCGAGAGCTCACCGCTTGTGTCTCGGCTCCTGTCAGTGGCGAACTTGGGAACCACGTAGATCATCTTCACTTGGGCGGGCTCGCTGCGATCGTCAGGGCGATCACCGACGAATCTCGGAAGCGTCTTGGTAAACGCGTCGTACTCGTTCTTCAATGGGTCAGAAGTCGTCGGGGGCAACGTCGTCGTGGTGGTCGGCGCAACTGTCGTTGTAACCGTTCCTGAGCCGCCGCCAGTCGCAACCTGCCAACGCTTCGACGCACTGCACACATACCGAACACCTTTCACCGTGCGCGACTGACCGACTCGTGAACACTTCCCCTTCAACGACTGAGCCGCGGCCACCGCTGCAACTGGCCGCTCGGGCTCACTCTGCTGTGTCGCACCGACCCCCGGCACCACCGCGGTTACTGCCGCGGCCACCGTCATCGCCGTCTGACACACAATGCACATCGCTAGAACTCCTTCGCTCGAACCTGCACCTTCAACGAGCGAGGTGCCGTAAGCGGGACACGAAGAGTTCGTGCCGCCACACGGCTATCTCGTACCGCCTAGCCGCACCACTGGTGCGCAGTACTTCCCCAGGTCGACGGCCCATACGCCCCGTTCGAGACCACGATCGTCACGGGCTGACCTGCCACGGGTGGGAATGGGAAGTCAGACGCCGCCGGAACGACGCCACGCAACTCGGTCGATGAAATAACCGTTACCGGCACCCGCAAGACGGGACCGCCTGGTAGCGGAGGCCGAACGAGACCCGGAATGAAATACACGAGTGGAAACCCGACGTCTGGCGAAAATCCGTCACCAAATTGAGTAAACGTGTCACCGGGTTGCATGCACGACCTTCCGCTCGCGAACACGACGCCAAGAGCACAGAATTTTCCGTCGCAGTCTTGCGAGGGCTGCACCTCGATGGTCGGGCGGGCCGTTGTGGTTGATGCCAGGGTGGTGGTCGTTTGACGACCCGGCTTTGCGGGCAGAGTCGTCGTTAAAGCGAGGGTCGTTGCGGTTGCCGCCGTTTCGGCGTTGGCATCTGACGATGTGGCGGAATCCGTTGTTGCCGCCGACTCGCACAGCAGTTGCGGAATGTTTGGTCCACCAGGTTGATACTCCCCCGAGAGAGACCAAACGAACTGCAGCTGCTCACCGGAGAGATCGTTGACTTGCGCGGCGCCAGGCACTGACGCGTCAAAGTCGTTCGCGGTCGGAACCACGAAGGTCATCT
>JBEBAF010000098.1:0-4486 GCA_041159045.1 Actinomycetota bacterium | reverse complement strand
CACGTGGTTCCAGCGAGGGGAGTGCGTCGAGAACGGCTACTTGGTCGTCGATCACCGGCTGGGCGAGATCGCCGAATACCGCTCGCTCGTATGCCGACCCTCGCCCCGGCGTGCCGCGCCCGTCGGCAACGACAACAATGAATCCCTGATCGGCGAACCATTGCGACGATGCAAACGCAAATTGACTTCCGACCACACGTTGTGCGTGTGGCCCACCGTAAGGATCGAACAACACCGGCAATTTGTCGTGACCACCGTCGTTGGGCGAAACGATTGCAACTGCGCAACCCGCCACCTCGACGATACGAACGTTGGGTCGGACGAGCATTTCCTCGGCGTGTGATTCGAGGGCGGCAACTTCGTTCACGCCAGCAATGACGCGGAAACTTGCGCGTGGACCCGCAAACGAAGTTTCGCGCAGCACCACGGTTGGGCCCGCGGCGAGGACGACGTGAACCTTTTCGCCATCGGCGATCGTTTCGAGGGCTCCGTTACGCCAGCGGTGCACTGATTGGTACCACGGTGTCGAAATGTCGTTGGCCACGAACACGACGTCGTCAGCCACGGCCGCAACCGACCTGACCTGGAGGTTGTCGGGCGTCACGGGTTTCCCGTTGATCGCAAGACGGCGCACGGTGCGATCGATGCACGTGACGAGTTGGCCGGATGTGGTGAGCGCCGGCGTTCCGGGAACGAGTTCAACCCACGCGCTGTCGGAGTCTGCACCGATTGAGGTGCACGAGCCCGTTGCCGGATCAATGCGGACGATCACCACCGCGCGTTGGTCGCGGTTCTGCACTTGTGCGATGAGACCGGCTGTCGTCCATGAAACGGAGTTCAGGTATTCGTGTGGTGGCAGATCGACCTTCGTACGGCTTGCGTTTTCGGTGTCGACAATGAAGAGTTCGACGTTGGCATTGGTCGATCCGGCGGCGGGGTAGCGGTGTTCGGTTGCCGGTTGGGCCGGGTTCGCCGGGTCGGCGATGTACCACACGTCGACAGGGGCATTGTCGACGCGCGTCGCCGCAATGTGACGTCCATCCGGAGACCACCAGTAGCCGCGGAGGCGCCCCATTTCTTCTGCGGCGATGAATTCGGCGAGCCCCCAGGTGACGTTTGGGTCGTCGTCGCCGGCCAGCTGTCGTTCATCGCCGGTGAGGTCCGAAACGAAGAGTCGTCCGCGACGCGTGTAGGCGACACGTGATCCGTCGGGAGAGAGACGCGCATCGAAGACACCCGGCTCGACCGGCACCGTTGTGGCACCACCCTTGATCAGGTCGACCACGAACAACTGACCACCCAGAACGGTGGCCGCGATTGTGACGGCCGAGTCGCACGCGTAGGCAACCACACCTCCCGCGCCTTCGCGGGCGCGTTCACGTCGTCGAAGCTCTTCGGGGGTCAGGTCTCCGTTTGCATTGGCGCTCGCGCGTGGATCGAACAGGCACGTTTCGGTGTGCGTGGCGACGTCGTAGCTCCAGAGAAGATTGACAGGGTCGCTGCCCGTTGCCGACCGCGCGAAGATGATGCGGTTGCCATCGGGTGACACCGTGACATTGCGGGGCTCGCCCAACGTGAGGCGTTGCGTGCGTGCGTGTTGGCGGGGGAAGGTGTCGGTGGTCGGCATCGTGTGTTCAGGCGACGTGGAACACGCCCGCCGCATCGAGGTCGACCGACTTGCCGACGAACTCTTCACTGCACATGTCGCGACCGAGTGATGCGTCGGTGCTTTCGCCCCAAGCGCGGCGCCCGTCGGCAAGGATGCACGCCGCATGAATCATTTCCGGCTGCCCGTCCCGGCCGTGCATCACCGAATATGCCTCGAGCGTGGCCTTTGCGCCCGCTGCGTCGGTAGGTGCAGCAACTTCGCGGCGCGGCATCGCGTCGATTTCATCTTGCGGGTACGCGTGCCGGAACGGAACGGCGGGAGGTTCGGTCGAGTACACGCCGAACGCATGCTTCGTCGTGTAGCCGCCGTTTGCCCAGACAAGACCCTTTGTTCCCGGTCGATCGCGCAATTCGTTCACCACCGTTGCGATGGCGTGCATGACGTAGTTGTTCCAGGGTCCACCCGCAAAGGGCAATCCACCGGTTCGCGTGAGTTGCGCATTGATGTCGAGACCCAACGACTGTGCTCCGAGTTGCACGGCCGAAGGAAAGCACGAGTAGAGATCGACGATGTCGATCTCGTCGATCGAAGTTCCCGCGAGTTCAAGCGCGCGGCGACCGCCCAGTGCGATGGCCGGTGTTTCCGCAAAGGTCCACCGGTTCGAGATGAATTTGTGTTCGTGGCAGTCGGCTCCGGAGTGGAGGAACACCCAGCGGTCTCGGGGGATGCCGAGGGATTCGGCCTTGGCCGCCGAACACACGATGAGCGCGGCACCCATGTCGACATCGTTGTTCGAATTCATGAACTTCGGATAGGGGAATCCGATCATGCGGTTCGACGCGCTGGGCGTGCGAATCTCCTCGGCAGATCGTTCGGCGCGCGACCACGCGTACGGGTTCGACGCGGCAACTTTGCTGAATCGTGACCACAGTTCCGAGATGTGCTTTTGGTGATCGGTGATCGATCGACCGGCGCGAGCCCGAATCGCAGTTTCGAACATCGGATACACCTGCACGGGCATGACGATGCGGCGTGCAAGCTCTTGCTCGCCAACCATCTCGAGGTCTTCGCTGATGATCGGCGCAACGGGGGTCGACGAATCGGCCTTGCGCCAGTTCAGTTGGTGGTCGGCCTTGCGTGCGCGCTGTTTCGTTCGCGAGGCTTCGCCGCCGGTGAGGATGATGATGTCGGCCTTTCCGGCTTGGATTTCGAGTGCGGCGTTGTTCACCAGGGTCTGCGGGGTGTTTCCACCGTTGGCGCTGAGACCGTATTGCCCGGCGGTGATGCCGAGATCCTGTGCAACGAACCATGCCGGGTTGCCGTATTTCCACGAAAGAAGCGCGACGACGCGGATGGCATCGACGTCGGGCACGCGGCTGAGTCCGGCATCGGTGGCCGCGAGCCTGATGGCTTCGACCATCAGAGCAACCGGATCGGCCGCGGTGTCGAACGATGCGGCTCGAGGATCGTCGGGGCGCTGCAGTGACTGGCCACAGCCAACGAGTACCGGGGTGCGCGGATCAATTGCCATGTGGTGCAGGTTATGCGCTGGTGAGGCCCCGCCTCCTATGCTCGTTGCGTGCCCGCACAGTCCCTCCACATTGCCATTGGTGCCGACCACGCCGGCTACGAACTCAAGCAACACCTCATCGAATTTCTCACGGCCGCCGGTCATCGGGTCGATGACATGGGCACGCACTCCACGGAAAGTTGCGACTATCCGCCCATCTGCGCGGCCGTCGGTCGAAGCGTTCGCGATCGCAAGGTCGACTTCGGAATCGTCCTCGGAGGAAGCGGCCAAGGCGAGCAACTTGCTGCCAACAAAGTCCATGGCGTACGTGCCGCTTTGTGCAACTGCCTTTACACCGCTCGAATGGCCCGGTCGCACAACAATGCGAATGTCCTGTCGATGGGTGCGCGTGTGGTTGGCGTCGGCCTCGCGGAAGAAATCGTCGCCACATTTCTCGGCACCGAATTCGAAGGTGGCCGTCACGAGCGCCGCGTTGCCCAGTTGGCCGAGATCGAAGCGCAAGAGTCCAAGTAGTTCACGGTCAGTTCCCGAGAAATCCCCCGGAAAGGCGAAGACACCCCCATGTCCGAAACGAAGAAGAGTCTCCGCGGAATCGTCCACGCTGCAGCCGCAAACTGGGCTTCCGAATCGGGCGCCGACGATCCGGTGTTCGATCTGATCGAACGCGAAGTCGAACGCCAGACAACCGGATTGCAATTGATCGCCAGTGAGAACTTCACGTCGCCGGCCGTCATGCGTGCAACGGGTTCGGTATTGACGAACAAGTACTCCGAGGGCTACCCCGGCAAGCGGTACTACGGCGGCAACGCGGTCGTCGACGACATCGAAGCAATCGCCATCGAGCGGGTGAAGGCGCTCTTCGGTGCCGATCACGCGAATGTGCAGCCGCACTCGGGTGCCAGCGCGAACATGGCCGTCTACCTCGGACTCTTGAATCCGGGCGACACGGTTCTCGGGCTCAGCCTCGACCATGGTGGTCACCTCACGCACGGATCGCCGGTCAACGCGAGCGGAATCCTCTACAACTTCGTTTCTTACAAAGTTGGCACGGGTGACGAGCGCATCAACATGGAGGAAGTGCGTGAACTCGCACTGAAGCATCGTCCGAAACTGATCGTTGCGGGTACCACTTCGTACACGCGTCGACTCGAGCCCGAGCCGTTCAAGAAGATCGCCGATGAAGTCGGTGCACTGCTGATGTTCGACATTGCTCACCTGGCCGGCTTGGTTGCCGGCGGAGCGCATCCGAATCCGGTTCCCTTCGCCGACGTCGTCACGTTCACCACGCACAAGACGCTGCGCGGACCGCGCGGCGGCTGCATCCTCTGCAAGGCCGAGCACGCGGC
>JBEBAF010000097.1:0-7861 GCA_041159045.1 Actinomycetota bacterium | reverse complement strand
TCGATCGCGACGAGGCGAAGCATGCGTTCCGCATTGCGGCCAACCACGCGCATGCCGCGGGGCGCCAGGTTGCGTTGACTTTGAGTGATGCATTCTGTGTCGACCGGCATCGTGCCGATTTCCGTCGTTTGATTGCCGACGAAGTCGACGTGTTGTTCGGCAACGAGGCCGAACTGTTGTCGCTGTACGAAACCGACACGTTCGAATTCGCCGTTGCCGAACTGCGGCGCGAGTGCACCGTCGCGGCCATCACGCGCAGCGAACACGGTTCCGTTGTCGTCACACCCGACGCGGTTTTGTCGGTGCCTGCCAAACCCGTTGAACAGGTGATCGACACCACGGGTGCCGGCGACCTGTACGCGGCCGGATTCCTGTACGGCTACACGCGCGGCTTGTCGCTGGAAACCTGCGCTGAACTTGGCCACATTGCGTCGGCCGAGGTGATTTCACACGTTGGTCCGCGACCGCTGACGGAGCTCAGCTCTCTGATTCCGGCGCTGTGAATTCGCGCGACCGAGTCAGCGGCCGTCGCACCGTGTAGCGCACGACGCGATGTCCGAGCATGCGTGAGGCGGTGATGTTGGGACGCTCGTCAAGTACGTCTCCAACGATGCGTTCGAGCGCCCGACGACGCCGACCGAAGTCGCCGTTCACCTCACCGATCCAACTGACGTGCCCTGACGCCGCAACGGTGCGATCGATAGCTGCGCGGAGTTCCGCGGCGACGGTTCCATGGCGTACATCCGCGGCAACGTTCATGTGGGCGTGCGCTTCGTCGGCGACGTCGATGCGGTGACGATCTTGCCAAATCAGCCACGAATCACGCGCACGGTCGCGGAAGAAGCGTCGGCTTGGGGCGTTGAGGCGTCCCGACATCAGTCGGAGGCTGACGCGTACAACGAGCGAGGCGAAAGCCCGCTTGAGGTGCCGCTCGTATGCCGCGGGATCGGTGGCGACGAGTGCGTACCCAACCACCCGTTCGCCATCGAGTACCGCGATCGTGTGGCCACCGGCAGCAGTGAAATACCACTCGAGGCAAAAACGTGTGTAGTCGTCGATGCCATCCAGGAAAAACGGCATGGGCGAGCCACCCGCCATCGTGGAGCGGAAGATCGTCTCGATTGCGGCGCGATGAGCGCGCCCGTCGGCGACATGCAGTTGCATCGTTCGTGTCATGCGCTCAACCTGCTCGCGGTGATGCCCGAGCCAAGCTCGTTGTAGATGTCGAGAAGAGCGTCCGCTGTTGAGCTCCACGGAAAGTGCTCAGCCCGAGAACGTGCTGCGCGTTGGCGAATGTCGGTAGGGATCGACAACAAGTCCTCGAGGGCGCGGGCGATCTCTTCCGGCGCGGCGGGCACGGCGCGACCGGCATCGGTATCGATCACTTCTCGGGAACCGCCTTCGTTCGAGACAACGACCGGAACACCGCAGGCGAGTAATTCGAGAGTTGCAAGACCGAAGGTCTCGATAGGTCCAAGGTTCAGGGCGGCATCGCACGAAGCAATCGTTTGGGCGATTTCCCGTGGATCGGCGACAAATCCGCGGAAAGTGACGGGCAATCCGCGCGTGAGTTCTTCGAGCTCTACTCGAAGCGGGCCGTCGCCGATGATGGTCAGTCGCGCAGGGGTGCTTCGGAGAAGTTCGATGAATCCTTGAACGGCGACCAACGGTTGCTTTTCGGGCGACAGTCGACCGCAGACCACAACGGAGGGAACATCGCTTTGCGACGCGTTTTTTACAGGTCGGAAAGTCTCGAGATCCACGCCAAGTGGAACGAGTCGGATTTGATTCGGGCGCGTGTCGTCGTCGCGGAATTCATCGGCGGCAAATTGTGAGGCGCAAATGATGACGCTCGCGTGTTCGACGATTCGACCGCGGAAGTGATCGACGAGTCCGGGGATGGGGAGAAATTTCGGCGCGTGTCGGGCCGACACGATGTCGGTGCGCTCGTGTGAGATCACCGCGCAGGGTACTTTGCGGCGTGACAGCCACTCGGGAAGCCACGCGAGTGTCGTTTTGTCCGACAGCTCGACGAGGTCGGGTTGAAGATTCTCGAGCAGGTCGCGCAACGGGCGGCGACCAACGATTGCGTGGTAGCCACCGGTGAAGGGAACTGCAGTCCCCTTCACGGTCTCGAAGTTCGCCGGAGGATTTTCGTCACCACTGCCCGGAACGACAGTGGTGACGCGATGTCCGCGAAGTTCATATTCATGACGAAGTTGTGTAAGGCAGCGTCGTATCCCGCCCGAATCGGCTTTGACGAAGTTGGCGACTTGAACGATGCGCACGACGGCGTCCTTACGAACTGATCCGGGATCGAAATTCGAGATGGTGGAGGTCGCGGTACGTCATGGATGTGTAGCCGTGACCGATCGCGTTGTCGCACAACCGAAGGTTCGTTCGGCGTAGCAGCGGTTCAACAATGTCGTTCGGGTGAATCGCGACGCGGATCGGCTTTGCGCGGCTGAGCTGCAGCGCAGCCAGACCAAGAGTTCCGTACGCGGCCGCTCCGGCCAACCGGCTGTTCGGGCGCTGGGAAGTCACGGGGACGCGACGTTCGTGCAACGATTCCAGGTCGATGACGCGCGTGTGTGTGACCGTGTATCGCATCGACGCGGCGCGCAATGCTCGTATGGTGGCCTGCGACATGAGCCAGCCGGGTGCAACGAAACCGGTTGGTGAGAAACCTTCGTCACGCAATGTTGCAAGACCGTCGGCGATGCGTTGCGACGCCTCGGCATCATCGGCCGACCAGAACTCCTCACAGCCTCGGCCGAGCAATGCGCCGATGCGGGCCCTCGAACCGCGCGGACTTCCGCTGCGTTGATGTTGCCAGCCGTGCAGAACGACTTCGTGTCCGTTCGATTCGGCCCGTCGCAACCACGAGAGAAACGATCCCGATGACCGAAGTTCGGATCCCTGCCAGCGGCCCGGGACCACGAGAAGGGAGACGTGAAGGGAGCGAGCTTCGAGAAGCTCGAGCCAGCGGCGTGACTTCTCGGCCGTCGATGGTGCGACGTCGTGGAGTGACACCACGAGTCGCGTCATTGTTGTACCTCTCGATACGCGAAGCTGAGGCCGCTCGTCACGGCCATGTAATGTCCTTCGAGTTCGTTCATCACCGCGTCCCATGAGCGCGTCTCGACGGATTCCCGCGCCATCGCTGCCAGGCGCTCGCGTTTCATCGGGTGGTGGACCAACTCTTCGACGGCACCCATCAGTGATACCTCGGAGTGTTCGGTCCAGAGGTATCCATTCACTCCGTGTTGTACGAGGTCGAGTGGACCGCCCGCGGCAGGAGCCACAACGGGAACTCCCGAAGCGAGTGCTTCTTGCACCGCCTGGCAGAAGGTCTCGTCGACGCCCGTGTGTACGAACAAGTCGAAAGAAGCGTGGTACTTGCCGAGTTCGGCTCCGGATTTGAATCCGACGAACGTGGCATTTGGCATCGCCCGCTTCAGTCGAGCTTCGACGGGCCCATCACCGACGATGACAACTCGAACTTTCGGCATGCGCGAGACCGCGGCCAAGCGTTCGACTTGTTTCTCACGCGCGAGTCGACCCACGTAGCCGACGATGGTTTCGCCGTTGGGTGCGAGCGTCGCACGAAGGTGTTCGTCCCGATTGCCGGGGTTGAAACGCTGCAGGTCGACACCACGCATCCACCGCACGACGTTGGACACACCGCGTTGGCGCAAGTCCCACACCGCGGCGGTTGACGGTGCAAGCGTGAGGTCCGCGCGATCGTGAAGCCCGGACACGAATTTCCAGATCGGCCGTCGTGCTGCTGTGAGGTGATATCGGCTGGCGAAACCCGCTAAATCGGTTTGGTAGACGGCAACCGTCGGAATGCCGAGATTCTTGGCGCGGCCGAGTGCTCGCGCGCCCAACAACGCCGGCGCGGCGACGTGGAGCACATCGGGACGCTCGGCCAGAATGGCATCGTCGAGTGCTGATGCATCGACGCCGACTCGCAACCCGCCGTATCCGGGAAGAGACAACGACCGAGTACGAAAAACAGCGACGCCCTCGTGTTGTGCCGGCCCGGGGCCGGGCGCGACGATGCGAACTTTGTGGCCCCGCCGAGTCATGTGCTCGGCGACTCGGAGGACCGAGTTGGTGACGCCGTTGACCACGGGAAGGAACGTCTCGGCGACGATGAGTATCGACAGCGTCGGGTGAGCAGTGCTGGGTGACATCTGCCGGTGTTCGGTCACGAATTCAAAAGTCATTGAGCGGTTCCCGGTCGTGGCGATGCGGGCGTACGGAGAACGATGCGCTGTTCCGCTCCGGCGGTGTGTACCGCGCGAACAACGACGACGAAAACGCCGATCTTCAACGCGCAACGGGCGACGGTATTTTCGAAGGCGTGGGCAATGACGGTTGCACCAACAAAGCCGGCTAGCGATGCGTTGATCGCACGGAACCAAGTGACCCACGGAAAGACGTCACGGATTCGTGATCCGAAAACCGAAGAGATTCGACGCAGAATTGCGATCCATCCGATGCCGAATGCGAGGGCAGTCCCGAGGCTGATACCGACCAGACCGCCGATTCGCACGCCGATCAACCCGAAGATGATGCATCCGATCAAAACGATTGCGGCCGATTCGACAATGCGCTTGTTCTGGTTGGCCGCGCGTAAAACGACGCCGTACTCCGTGACCCGATGAATACCGATGAACGAAAAGATCGCAAATGACGTGGCTGCGCCGGACGGTGAGTGAGGTACCGCGACCGCGAAAAGTTCCGGGGCGACGAGGGCGATTCCGACACTCAAACTGACGACAGGGATGCACAGTGACTCGGCCTGCTCGCGCCACGAATGGCAGGCGGAATGAGTGTCGTTGTTGGCAAGGTGTCGCACAAGAGAAGCAGTGACCGCGGCACCGCCTGCGTATGGCAGAACGGCGAGAAGAGGAATCTCTTGTGCCGCGACGGTGTACGCGCCGATCGACGAAGGCAACTGCCACGCAACGATCCACTTGTCGACTGCCCGCGTGAGAGTGCCGAGCGCCAGCGAAATTCCAAGGGGAGCGCAAAATGCAATCTGCGTACGTGCAAGGTTCGCGATCGGGACGTTGATCTGTTCGTCGTTCACTCCGCGAACGACGAAGGCGAAGGCGACCAGACGAACGGCTCCATGGATGGCGAGCCCGAAGAGGACGGATGTGGCTGAGCCGATCAATACCGCTGGCAGAAAGACGCAAACGAGAAAACCGAATGCCGAGGCGAGATCCCACATCGCCGCGGCGCGATGAAGACCGCGGGCGATGTACACCGGCCCGCCGATGACGGCCGGAATTTCAAAAAGAATCGCCGAAGCCAGGAACGTCACGGAGAAGAGGCCGCCCATGAAGCCGAATGTGATCTGGGCGACGAAGACGAGCACGGCGGTGACAGCAGCTGCGACGAACAAGAACCGCCGTGTCTGCACGAGGAACATCCGGTACTGACGATGTTCGATCCGTGGCAGGAACGTGAGAACGCTGTGTTCGAGGTTGAGAGAACCGACGGTGATGCCGACGAAGTAGATCGAGAACGCCAGCGCGAGAGTGTTCCACTCGGAGGGGTTGATGACGTGAACGAGAGCCAGAACCGCGATGACTTGTGCTCCGCGAACGGCACTTTGCCCGACTGCCAACCACCCAATCTGGCGATTCAGGGTCTTCACGCACTCACCCGAGCCGGATGGAAAGTGTCATTTTGTGCAGCGATGTAGGCATCGAAGTTTGCAAAGGTTTCGCGTTCGTCGTTGTTCAGACGAAAGGCGTGGTGACGGGTGATGTCATGGTGAATGACCTTTGCGATTGAATAGTCGAGGGCGTCGACCGGGGTGCGCCACAGGCGACGTTGGAAATGGCGCTGATCCCAGGTGTTGTTTCCGTGGAAGACGCGGATGAAAAGGTGCGACGACTCGCGACCAAGAACGGCGAGACCGAGTTCGCGGCTCACGTCGCGCAGGAAGATGCCGTCTTCGTTCTTGGCGATCGGCGGGTACCGCAGTTCGCTTCGGCGGAAGAGAAGAGTTCCGGGTGTTGCGATACCCGTGCTCGTGCGAAACCGCAATTCCTGCCGTTCGGTGGGAATCGTCATCAACGTCCATTTGAGGGCGCTCGCGCCGGCCCCTGTCGCAGTTGCCGCCGCAAGTTGCCGCCCGATGCGATCGGGGTGGTACCACTCGTCGTCGTCCCATTGGATGCACCAATCGCCTTGAGCCGATTCGATTGCGGTGTTGCGCAATTCGCCGAGCGAAAAGCGACTGGTTGGCTCCAGCTTCACGTACGTGACCGGTGCAAAGCGCGCTGCGATCCGTAGCAGGGGCCGGTAGTCCTCGGTGCCGTCGTCGACAACGACAAGTTCGCGATTCGCATGGTGCTGTTCGATGAAGCACTGAATTGCTCTACGTGCAAGCCGTCCGCGATTTGCCGTGACCATCAGGCAGCTCACTCGTGAAGATCTCGAATTCATTGAAGAGCCGTCTCGTTGGCGACGCGGAGGTCTGCCGCCGAAGTTCGCGCCGCGTCGCGGGAGAGACCGGCTCGTCCAACAGATGCGGCCAGTTGGGCGATCAATGAACGGGCGGGAATTTTCCTCTTGTTCAGGAATCGTGAGCTGTTCGAACCGACGTAGTGGATGAGAGCCGCGTCGGGGTGGAGTTTCAACGTGTGATCAAGAAAGAATCGGAACGATTCGGCCGGTTCGACACCGTAGAAATACTCCGGGGGAAGCACATCGACAAGGTGGGGTGACGTGCGTGCCACACGGTCGATCAGCGTCGGCCCCGTTGAATATCGAATCTTCGGGTCGGCGGAGTGGGCTGACCTCAGCAAGCGATCAAGGAACTCGGCCTGCGGCGCCGCACCGATCACGGCATTATTGGCTTGGAGCTTCGTGAAGCGAGCGTTCAGTCGGCGAGTTCGCGATGCAAGACGGAGCCGTCCATCGAACAGCGCAGCATCGAGCCACTTGAGGACCCAGATCACGAGCCAGCACAACCCGGCGGGCGAGCGCACCACGCGGAATTCTCCCGCGACCCGACGTTCGTCGAGTGACCACACGCGCTCGGCGCCGATGAAGCAGGCGCCATCGGTGAGGTTGTTCAATGGACGCACCGTCACGGTGTCGAAATCGAGGTATACCCCGCCGTGCAGGTAGAGGAGCGCGTAGCGCAGGAGGTTGCTTTGAGCCGAAGCGGCTGACGTTGGAAGCGACTCATAGATGTCAGCGACCCGACGAAGGTGAGCGGGTAGCGCGTTGAAGATCTCGGTCGGCTCTACGCGCTCGACCGTGACGCGCGGATCGCAAGTCGCTCGAAGGAAATGCGCCGAAGCAGGTGCCTCACCAAAACAATGGATGACCACGCGTGCCGCCGGATCGGCGACGAGGACCGAATCAATGGCAAGCGCGTAAAGCTTCGGAAAGGATCTCCCGCTCCAGACGAACCGATAAGTGTTGGGAATCCCCGCTTCCACACCGACAGTTTTCCGTCGATCCTTGGTTACGTGCTGGTGCCATGTTGAACGACCGACGAACAATGCGAACCTTTTGCCAAACACTCGACGACTGTGTCATCGGATCGGGCCGGGGTGGGGCGTTAGCCTGAGCGCATGGCACAGCACAACACGGAACTCACCGTTCTCGGCCAAACCGTTCGCAACCCCATCGACCATGTCGAGGTGTTTCCCGCACCGGCACACGTCACCAAGGTGCGCTTCACCACCGACGAGCTGTGCTCGGTGTGCCCCGTCACCCAGCAGCCCGATGTGGCCAACGTGGTGATCGAGTTCGTGCCGAACAAGTGGTGCATCGAATCAAAGTCGTTGAAGTTGTACCTGTGGCGCTTCCGCGACATGCCGGT
>JBEBAF010000096.1:0-3333 GCA_041159045.1 Actinomycetota bacterium | reverse complement strand
GGCCACCGACTTTGACGAGACGGCTTCCGGTTTCGGCAAAGTTCCCAAGTCGGGCGGCAACGTCGGATTTTCGAATTTCGGGTCTTTTGAAGTGACCACTTGCAACCCCGTGCCACCGGACGAGTTCGTCGTTGTCGTGACAACCGTCGTCTTGGTTGGTGCCAAGGTCGTTGCAATCACCGGCGCTGCGGTCGTGGTGGTTGGTTTCGGACCAACGGAAATCTGCCGCGCCGTCGTCGATGGCGCAATCGTTGTGGTCACCTGCGGAAGTGTCGTCGTGGTGACAACTGTGGTCGTCGTTGATGTCGTTGTTGAAGTTGTCGGAGGAACTCCAACGGTCACAGTGAAGTTCGTAAAGTTGAGCAAGCCCGCATCGGCTGAATTGATGTCGTTGAGCGCCGCAACGCGAAACTCGAGCGTGTTGCCGGTAGTCAAGTCGGTAATGCTCGCCGCCGTTGAATCGGATTTTCCATCGTTGATGGTGGCCCAATCAGTCGAACCGGCAGTTCGCATATCAACGCGATAGTCGACAATCGGACTCGCTGGAGCATGCGTGGGTTGTGTCCACGCAAGATCGACGCGTCCATCGGTGGTGCGGGCAGTCAGATCATTCACGTTTCCGGGAACGATCCAGTCGAGGCCGGCAGTGACTCGAGTGTAAAGACTTGGGGTTACACCCGAACAGAAATTGAATGGGTCATTCGAAGGTGACGTTGCCTGCGACGCAACACCGGCCACATAGTTCTTGTCCCCCATCTTCACGACAAAGGGTCCACCGCTGTCACCCGAGCACGCTGCCGCGAGTACGTCGGTGCTGGGTCGGATCAGACACAGATGTGTCGTCGGGCCGTACGACTTGAAATAGGCAACGTACGGATTCGAATCGTCCTGACAATACGGCGAATCGAAGGCGTTGTTGACCTTGACCTCGACGCCATTCAATGACGTCTGACCCGTATCTTGAAGCGTCCTTCCCCAGCCTGTGATGAACCCTTTCTGGGAGAAAGCGGGCCACTGGCTTGCGTCGAGACCAACCGGCAGCATTGCCGGCTGAACCGACGCGGAAAACGTGAACGGCCGACTCACTTTCAAAAGTGCGAGGTCAAGACCGGGTACATCGCCGCTGACGTCGCGCGCCCGATAGACGGCTGTTGCCGTTCGGTAAGTCTCGGGCGAACGGAACGAACCGGTGAAGTTGGCGTTGCCACTACCGATATAGATCTGGCCCGGAACCGGTACACCGGTAACCGCATCAAGTTTGATGCAGTGGTCGGCCGTCAGAATCCATTCGGGCGAAATGATGGTGCCGCCACAAACCCCACCACCTGTTGTTTGCTGGCCGTTGGAGACGTTCCAAGAAATCAACGAGACCTGATACGGCGCCGTCGTGGTTGAAATGCTTCCGCCACCCGCGATGTTTCGGTCGCGCTCGGACGACGAAGACGATCCGCCACACGCGCCGAGCACGAGCGCGGCAGCGGCGGCAAGGATGAACCGTTGCCGCTTCACTGCGCAACCGTGATGGTTGCCGACTTCGATTGTTTCTTGCCCTTCGACGTCACCATCACCTTGACCTTGCACTTTCCGGTCTTCAAAGCGATGAGCGCACTACCTTGCACGGCACACACCTTCTTCGCCGACTTGTCAACCGTCATCGTGACTAGCGCTCCGGAAGGAACGGTGACCTTCGCAGTCTTCGTTACTGCCGTGACGTCAACGGGTGAAAATGTGCTGAGTTGAACACCCGCCGACGCGGATGAAACCCTTGGCTGCGTGGTTTGAGGCGCCACGGTGGTGACAGACGACGGGATGGTTGTCGACGCGGCATTCGGGTTCATGTACACGTCGTTCTTCGCCAGCTGGGAGCCATCAGGCGCCTGTGGCGATGTGACTTCGGCAGGAGCTGGTTCGGGTTGAGGGTTGACATCGGCGACGGTTGCCGGCGGCTCTTGATGTCCAACCGTCACTTTCACAACGTCCGAGTAGTAACGCATGGCGGGGTTCTCGGCAATGACGGCGTTGATGGACGCCACACGGAACGAATACTCGTTGCCATTTACGAGATCGCCGAATGTCACTTCCGTGTTCGTGTTTTCCCCGTCGGCGAGCGTCTGCCAGGTCTTGCCGTCTTCACTCATTTCGATTGCGTAGTCGGTGATATCCGGACCCCACGTCGCCCAAGGCTTGCCCCACGACAAGGTGACGCTTCCGTCGTCGGGTGTCGCTGTCAGTTCGCGCGGCGGACCAGTAGCGATCCACTTGAGCATTTCCTGCATGCGTACTGCGAGCGTCGGCGC
This sequence comes from Actinomycetota bacterium, assembly GCA_041159045.1. Taxonomy (GTDB): domain Bacteria; phylum Actinomycetota; class Acidimicrobiia; order Acidimicrobiales; family Ilumatobacteraceae; genus F1-20-MAGs119. The sequence continues at coordinate 1,036 of JBEBAF010000096.1, read as the reverse complement.
CCCGTCGGCGCAATTGCCTTTGGCATCGACTTCAGCGATGAGGCCCGCAAGCATCGGCTTATCGGCAACGTTCACCACGAATGGCCCGCCTTGGTCGTGCGGGCACGCAAGGCCACCGAGCTTCGTCTTCGCCTTTCCGAGGCAGACACGGAATTCACTCCAGTAGTCACCCCAGTCTCCGCATGACGTTTCGCTCTTGTCGGCGAGCACATCGACGTTCGCCCACCGCAATGTGTCGCTGAGCGAACCGGTGTCGTTGCCATTGCTCGATCCCCAGCCGGAAATCTGGCCGGACGTTCCCTTTGCGGGCCAATCAGCCGGCATGCCGAACGGCAGGGCAATCGGCTGCACTTTGTCGCTGAATTCAATATCGCGAGTCGTTTTGACGAGCGCAAAGTTCTGATATGCGTCGCCGGAAATCACTTCTTCGACCCCGTATACCAGCGTGTCGATGTTTTGACTTAACGTCGGCGCCCACGGATTCAACTTGCCGACGCCGATGTGGAAGATTCCCGGCTTCGGCTCAGCACCGTAGAAGGAAACACATCCGTTTAACGTGACAAGCCAACGCGAATTGATGATGACCGCCGCGCATTGGAAACCCCACGAGTTCGGATTCTGCCAATATTCGACTGGATACCGTTCGAGTCGTGAATCGAGGCGGTAGATCACTGCTTGGTAGGGAGCGGGGTTGTCGCCGGCTTGCGTTCCCACGCCGCCGGAAATATTGCGGTCGCGATCCGATGAAGAGTCGCTCTTGCCACAGCCCGCTGCACCAACTGCAATCGCGGTGGTTGCAAGTAACGCGAAGATCCTGCGCTTCGTCGTTGTCTTCATCGGTGTCCCCTTCCCTCGTCCGCCAGACGGCGAACTGCCTCGCTACTGCGTGACAGATTGATTCTGCGTTCACCGTAGTGGCGCGAGGCAGCCAAGTGTTGTCGCCACTGTGAACCAAGATTCAGGGAGACGTCCACGGTACAGTCGCTTCGATGGCGCGATGGGGGCTTCGTGCGACAGTTGGTCGCGGCGGAATTGC
>JBEBAF010000095.1:0-4845 GCA_041159045.1 Actinomycetota bacterium | reverse complement strand
CCCGTCAACACCGGTCCAGGTGCTCGGTTTGTCCACCGTTCCCGCGGCGGGCGACGAGTTCCGTGGTGCCCCCGATGAAAAGACGGCACGTACGGTGGGCGAGGCTCGCGAGCAGCGCTATCGCGTGTTGAACCAGCGCGGCGATGCCCGTGTTCAGCGCGGCGTTCGCCTCGAAGACATCTTCTCCCAGATTCAGGCCGGCGAAGTCGCAACGCTCAACCTCATCATCAAGGCCGACGTGCACGGTTCGCTCGAAGCGGTGACCGAAAGCCTCCGTAAGCTCGAACGTCCCGAGGTTCGTCCGGCGTTCGTGCACCGCGGTGTCGGTGCCATCACCGAAAACGACATCACGCTCGCTGCGGCAACCAATGCAACGATCATCGGTTTCAACGTGCGTCCCGACCGCAAGGGTCGCGACCTCGCCGAAGCCGAAAAGGTCGAGATCCGTACCTACGAAATCATCTACAAGCTTCTCGAAGACATCGAGCGCGCCCTCGTCGGCATGCTCGCACCCGAATTCGAAGAAGTGGTCACCGGCGAAGCCGAAGTGCGCGAAATCTTCCGCGTACCGAAAATCGGTGCGATTGCCGGTTGTTACGTGCGTAGCGGTGTCGTCACGCGCGGCACGAAGGTGCGCTTCCTCCGCGATGGTGTCATCATCTGGAAGGGCTCGATCACGTCGTTGCGCCGCTTCAAAGACGATGCCCGTGAAGTTCGCGAAGGCTTCGAGTGCGGTATCGGACTGTCCGACTTCCAAGACCTGAAGCCGGGCGACCTCATCGAAACCTTCGAAGAAAAGCAGGTGCCACGTGACTGATCTCGAGTTCTTCTTCGATCCGGTTTGCCCATGGGCGTGGATCACTTCGCGCTGGGTCGATGAAGTGCGACGTCAGCGCAACTACGAGGTCACGTGGCGGTTCATTTCGCTGCGCATGATCAACGAAGAAATCGGATACGGCGAGGGAAGCGAACCCTGGCGTGCAGCGCATGCTGCGGGTAGCCGCGTGCTTCGCGCGGCTGCGTACGCGCGTGACAAGGAAGGCAACGCCGCGGTCGACGCGCTCTACACGGCGGTTGGCACTGCACTGCACAACAACCAGCAACGCGATGCTTTCGTCGAGAACACCACTTTCTTCCTCGTCGACGTTCTCAGCCGCGCCGGCCTCGACACCGACTGGGCAAACGGCGCCGACAACGAAGATTTCGACGCGATTCTGCGCGAAGAGACCGACCTCGCGTTCTCGCGCACCGGCAAGGGTGTCGGCACGCCGATTCTCACGTTCAAGCCCGGCCAGGCGAACGAAGGCAGTTTCTTCGGACCCGTGATCGCAAAGATTCCCCGCGGTGACGAGGCCCTTAAGTTGTGGGACGCCATCGAAACGCTCGCCACCACGTCGGGCATGGCGGAACTCAAGCGCTCGCTGCGTTCTGCTCCGTCATTCGACTGAGCCGATCTCAAATCTGGCGTAGTCTCCCGACGGGGGAGATATGGGCGCTTTCGTCGAACATGAATTCACGTCGTTCCTGCCGCTGAATGACGCGCATCCGTATCGCACGGGTGCATGGAGGCCACAAACCAAAGAGTGGACCGCCACACAGATGGCAGTTGAGGGTGAGATTCCCGATGACTTCGCGGGAACGTATCTCCGTAACACCGAGAATCCGCTCATCCCGCCCATCGAGCGGTACCACCCATTCGATGGTGACGGAATGATTCACTCGATCACGTTCGAGAACGGCTCGGCCGAGTACCGCAATCGTTTTGTCCGTACGAAAGGCCTGGCCGCCGAGTTGGAGCACGGCGGACCATTGTGGGCGGGTCTCGCTGATTCTCCGAAGAAGGCCTTGCGCACCGATGGTTGGGGTGCGCGAACCCGCATGAAAGACGCTTCGAGTACCGATGTCGTCGTCCAGCGCGGAGTTGCTCTCACCAGTTTCTATCAATGTGGTGACCTGTACCGACTCGATCCACGAACACTCGCCGATCTCGGCACGGAATCGTGGGGCGGCAAGTTCCCGGCTGAGGGTGTGTCGGCTCACACGAAAGTCGATGAATCGACGGGCGAATTGTTGTTCTTCAACTACTCAACGGACGAGCCGTACATGCATTACGGCGTCGTGTCGCCCAGCGGCGAGCTGTCGCACTATGTCGACATACATCTTCCCGGCCCGCGCCTTCCACACGACATGTGTTTCACAGAGAACTACGCGATTCTGAATGATTGCCCTTTGTTTTGGGACGAAGATCTTCTCAAGCGCGATGTTTATGCCAATCGGTTCCATTCCGACCTGCCGATGCGTCTCGGCGTGATCCCGCGTAAGGGTGACGCTTCCGAGATCAAGTGGTTCGACTGCAGCCCAACGTACGTGCTGCACTGGATCAACGCATACGAAGAGGGTGACGAAGTAGTGGTTGACGGGTATTTCGAATACGACCCGTCGCCGAGCCTGCCCGGTGATGCCAGCCTCGAGGCACGAATGTTCCGGTACCTCGACCTCTACGCGATGCAATCGCGACCGTACCGTTGGCGACTGAATATGAAAACAGGTGCCGTGAAGGAAGGTCCGCTCACCGACACCATCACCGAATTCGGGGTGATCAACGGAGCCGTTGGAGGCCGCCGTTATGAAACGACGTATTCGGTCATCCCCACGGAAGGCTGGTTCCTCTTCGAGGGTCTGATTCGTCATGAAGTGCAGAGCGGCAAAGAAACCCGCTTTCACCTTCCCGATGGCGAATTCTGTAGTGAACCCGTATTCGCGCCCCGTACCGGCGCGACCGACGAAGATGACGGCTACGTGATCACGTACACGATGGATGTGGTGAATGATCGCAGTGATTGCGCCATCTTCGATGCGCGGGACATCGCTGCCGGACCTATCGCCCGAGTGCGGCTACCGGAACGAATCTGCAGCGGTACGCACGCGTGCTGGACGAACGCCGAAAGAACCTACGACTGAAGGTCGGAGATCACGCGACGCCAGCGCTCGGGGTCGCTCTTGTACGGCGCGTAGAAGCTGATGCGCTGAATGACATCGTCGTAGCGGCGCTTCAGTTCAGGTGCCACTTGCTCGGGTGAGCCGACGACAGCGAACGTGTTCAGAATCTCATCGTTGATGAGGTTGCCCATCTCGACCCACTTTCCCTGCTTCGACAGGGTGTTCAGTTCGTCCTGCAGGCCGCCCCATCCGTGGATGTCGAGAACGCCGCGGTAGGCGGGCGTCGAACCGTAGAACGCGATCTGTTGACGCGTGCCTGCTGCTGCTTGCGACATTTCAGATTCGTTGTTGCCGGTGACGATGAACGACGGCCCGACGATTTCGAAGCCATCCATCGTCTTGCCTGCTTTTGCGCGGCCACGAGCAAGGGCGGGAATGGTGACTTCACGCAGATACTTCTCGGTGGTGAAGCCATGGCAGATGAACCCGTCGCACACTTCGCCGGCGACTTCGGTCATCAATTCGCCAACGCCGGCAAGGAAGATCTTCGGCGTTCCGAATCCGGCGAGGTCGGCGCGGTCGGGGGTGAAGAACGGCGTCATGAGGGTATGGGTGTAGAAGTCACCACGGAAGTTCAATGGCGTGCCGTTTTCCCAGGTGTCCCAAATCGCGCGGATCGCGAGGATCATCTCGCGCATGCGCGCGGCGGGCTTGCTCCATTCCATGCTGAAGCGCTTGGTGATGTGCGGCTTGATTTGGCTGCCGAGACCGAGAATGAAGCGACCCTTCGAATACGACTGCAGGTCCCAGCCGATGTTTGCGAGCGTCATCGGGTTGCGGGCGAAGGCCACCGCGATCGACGTACCGAGTTCGATGCGCTGGGTGTGTTCAGCCGCAAGAAGCAACGGGAAGAACGGATCGTGGTTGGTTTCTGCCGTCCACGCCCCGGTGTATCCGGCCGCTTCGGCTTCCTTTGCGGAGTCGGCCGACTTGCCGAGATCCAGTGCTACGCCGCCGTCTACCTTCATGGAAACCCCCGTATTGGATGAACGGGGAGACTCTAGATGAGGAGCCAGCCACCGTCCACGGGAAGCGTGGCACCCGTGACGTATGACGATGCATCGCTGACAAGGAAAAGGGTTGCGTTGGCAATGTCGCTCGGTTCACCACGGCGACCGAGGGGAATGTTTGCCGAGCGGATCTTCGTGATGGGGTTCATCAAGCCGGTCGGTTCGGTTTCTGCGGGCCACAGCGCGGGCAGTTCACCTGACTGCATCTTGCGCAGGGTTTCGACCATGATCGCCCCGGGGGCGATGTTGTTGACGCGAATGTTGTGTGGTGCGAGGTCGACTGCGAGCGAGCGGGTGAACTGGATGACCGCTGCCTTCGCGGTGTCATAGCCCGTTCCCATGCAGGGGAGGAGTCCGTCGACCGACGAAATGTTGACGATGGCCCCGCCCTTGCCTGCATCGACCATACGACGCGCCGCGGCGCGACTGGCGTTGTAACAGGTGGTGATGTTGTTGTCCATCGCGCGGCGCCAGCTGTCGGGGCTTTGCTTCAGGATCGGACCGACGTCGAAGTAGCTGCCCGCGTTGTTGACGAGAATGTCGAGTGACGAGCCGGACGCGAGCAGCGCATTTGCCGCTGCTTCGTCGGTGAGGTCGGCGATCACGGCCTGGCCACCAATGTCGTTCGCGATGGCGGTCAATCCGTTGTCGCGAATGTCGGAAACCGTGACGTTTGCACCGGCCGCCGCGAGCACACGGGCGATGCCTTCGCCAATGCTTCCGGTGCTGACGCCGGTGACCACCGCGCCGCGACCGTCAAGGTTCCATAGGCGTGCGATGTCGTTGCGATCGGTCATGTTTCCCCCTCGGTTTCGTATCGAAACTACTTGTTGTC
>JBEBAF010000094.1:0-18228 GCA_041159045.1 Actinomycetota bacterium | reverse complement strand
GAGGTGATAGGTGGTCTTGCCGCGCTTGACCAATAGGTACCGCCCATGGAGCGGCGCCACACCGGACGGATCGGTGTCGACGGCGACCGGTGCCCCGTTGATGCGCACGCCGCCCTGCTCGATGGTGCGGCGCGCCTCGGACTTCGACGCGCAGGCCTTGGTGTCGACAAGGAGTTGGGCCACATCTGCCGGCAATGCGGCCATGTGCGTGGTGGGGACTTCGGTAGCAATTGCCGCGAATCCCGCTGCACTTGCGGAGGTTGGATCGCCCCCGAAGAGGATCGATGCCGCTTCTTCTGCGGCGCGTGCCGCCTCGTCGCCGTGAACCATCGAGGTGATCTCATGGGCGAGTAATCGCTGGGCCTCGCGGGCCTCGGGACGCTGTCGATGCGCAGCGAGGATCTCGCGACACTGATCGAGCGATCGCAGCGAATACTGCGGGAAGTACTTCTCGACATCGGCGTCGGCCTGCTGTACCCAGAACTGACGGAGTTGGTACGGACTGGTTCGAGTCGGATCGAGCCACACCGCACCGCTGGCGGTTTTACCGAATTTCGTGCCGTCGCTCTTCGTCACCAGAGGCCAGGTGAGACCTAGGGCCGGGCGGCCAAGGGTCTTGCGAATCAGGTCGATACCGGCCGTGATGTTGCCCCATTGATCGCTACCGCCCATTTGCATCTCGACATCGTGAGCCGCGGCGAGATGCCGGAAGTCATTGGCCTGCAACAACATGTAGCTGAACTCGGTGTACGACAGGCCGTTCTCGGAATTGAGTCGCGACTTCACCGAATCCTTGGCGAGCATCTGATTGATCGTGATGTGTTTGCCGATGTCACGCAGAAAATCGAGCGCACTGATACCCGCGGTCCAATCGGCATTGTTGACGAGCGTTGCCTTGTACGGCCCCGGCTCGAAATCGAGCAACCGCTGCAATTGTGATTCGATGCGCGCAACGTTGTTCGCAAGAGTTTCGGCGTCGAGGAGGTTGCGTTCCTCGCTGCGACCCGACGGATCGCCCACCATTCCGGTGGCTCCACCGGCCAACGGAAACGGGCGGTGCCCCGCCAACTGCATGCGTCGCAGCATCAACTGCCCGAGCAAGTGTCCAACGTGCAACGAGTCGGCGGTTGGGTCGAAGCCGACATAAACGCCCACCGAATGCTCTGCGAGTCGCGAACCCAATTGATCGGCCGCGGTGGTGTCGTGGACCAAGCCACGCTCTTGCAGTTCGGGGAGGATGTTCACGCGTCAATGTTGGCACGGCGGGGACTCCCCCATGCCGATCATTTTCGTCTACGTTCGTTGTTGGTCGTCCGAAGGGGAACACCGTGGCGAAACCCGAGCCGAGTTTGTACGAGGCGATGCAGGTGCAGGCATACGCATGCGCCTCGCTCGGCTCTCCGTTACACGGCACAATCCTCACGGCACTCGCAGAAAACCTTCGCAACGAAGGAATCGTCCACGAGCTGACCAAGGGCCTCGACCTACGACCGGGCCGCGATGCCGTGCCCCTGCGGATCATCGGCGCAATCCACCGCGAGGTGCTGGCAGGCCGAGCGCCGCAACTGGCGCGCCACTTCCCCAGCGTCGGCGGCACTCTGGGGCCCGACCTCGTCAACGACTATTTGGCCGCTCTGGAAACGAACCGCGACGCCGTGCTCGATGGTCTCGGGCGCACCGTGCAAACGAACGAAGTCGGTCGCACGACCATGCTCGTTACTGGGCTGTCTCATTTCGCGCGGAATTTCTCGCTCGATGGCGTCCATCTTCGCGAAGTCGGTTCGTCATGCGGACTCAACCTCATGGTCGACAAGTTTTTCTTCGACAACGGAAAGTCCACCGCCGGCGACCCAGCATCAACGGTGCGCTTCGCTGCCGACGCGTGGGGCGAGCCCCACGTCGACATCAGCGGATTTCCGCACATTGCTTCTCGGGCGGGCTGCGACATAGCACCGCTGGATGCCCATGATCCCGAAAGTCGCTTGACTCTCCTCTCGTTCGTCTGGCCCGATCAAGAACAGCGCTTTGCGCGTCTGCGCGGCGCCCTCGACATCGCGGCAACGAACCCCGACTACCAACGACCCGTTGCTGCCGATGCAGCCACGTGGATCGATGAACAACTCGACACTCTGCCCGACGAACCCGTTGTCGTTTTCCACTCGATCGTCTGGCAATACTTCTCGCAGGACACCAAAGACCGCTTCCGCACTGCGCTACGAAATCACGCACAGCGTCGTTCGTCGCCGACCGCATGGCTGCGCATGGAACCGGCTGGCGCCGTTCCCGATCTTCAAATAACTACGTGGAGCAAAGGCTCCGAAGTCGAGACCGACAGCGTTCTCGCTACGAGCAGTTACCACGGCATCGGTACGCGCCAACCCTGACTTTCCGCGGCGCCGAGTTCAACGCGAATAGACGGAAAACTTGTCGCGAATCGTCGACGGAACCGGGGTCGCCTTGGCTTCGCCGGGCACCGTACTGACGTACAACAGGTTGGCTTCGAAACTCTTTTCGACACCGTCGATGAAGCCCTCGGCGAGAACCTCGAAACTCGTGATGCCGAACCTGGTGACACCGAGGCGGATCACCATGTCGCCTCCGAACGTTGCACCTTTCAGCCAGGTGATTTCCGCACGTTTCACCATGCAGTCGAAACCGGCATCGTGAAGGTCGCCACCCAGAGTTGATCGCATCCAGCAATCGACGGCATCGTCGCAGTACGCCAGATAGTGCGCGTTGAAAACGACCTTCTGCATGTCACATTCGGCGTACCGAATGCGAATGCGATGTTCATAAAGCACGGAGATCCTCGAGTTCGCCCTTCGCCACGTTGATTGCCGCAACGAGCTGCTCGCGCTGTGCGAGTGCAGGAACCGGTCCGGCACCACCGGGTGACGTGCGCATTGCAACACCCACACCCGGCGCCACGAGTGCTGCGGCTTCGGGGCCGAAGTCGACACTGCGTGCGGCGAGCTCGGACAGTGGCGTTCCCGTTGAAATGCACTGCTGAACCAACGTGCCGACGAGGGCATGCGCCTTTCGGAACGGCACACCCTTCCGCACGAGCCATTCCGCAAGATCGGTGGCCGAAGCGAGTTGGTCATCGGCTGCCGCCTGCATGCGGGGCTGATTGAACTTTGCAGTGGCGATCATCCCCGACAATGCACCGAGCGCAAGCGCAACCTGATTGACCGAGTCGAACAGCGGCTCTTTGTCTTCCTGAAGGTCGCGGTTGTACGCCAGCGGAAGCCCCTTCAGCGTCGCAAGGAGACCCGTGAGATTTCCGATCAGTCGACCGGCCTTACCGCGCGCAAGTTCGGCGATGTCGGCATTCTTCTTCTGAGGGAGCATCGACGAGCCGGTGGAGTACGCATCGTCGAGCCGCGCAAAGCCGAACTCCTCGGAGGTCCAGAGCACCCACTCTTCCCCGATCCTCGACAGGTGCACACCAAGCAGTGCGATGTCGAAAAGTGCTTCGGCGACGAAGTCACGGTCGGACACCGCATCGAGAGAGTTGGCGAATGCGGCGCGGAACCCCATCTCCTTCGCAGTCGTTACCGGGTTGATGGGAAGGGACGTGCCCGCCAACGCACCGGCGCCCAACGGCGAGACGTTCACCCGCTCGATGGTTGCGAAAATCCGGTCGGCATCGCGCAACAGCGACCATGCATGTGCCGCAAGGTGATGAGAAAGTTGGACGGGCTGTGCGCGCTGCAAGTGTGTGTAGCCCGGAAGGTAGAGACTGCCCTCGGCCCAGCCAGCGGAGTCGGCACACGCCACCAACACGTCGACAAGACCGAGCACGCGCGAGCCCACCTCGATGAGATTGCGACGGGTCCACAAACGCAATGCGGTTGCCACTTGGTCATTGCGGCTGCGGGCAGTGTGAAGTTTTGCACCTGCATCACCCGCGATTTCGGTGACACGACGTTCGACTGCCGTGTGAATGTCTTCATCACTTTCGACGAAATCGAACGCGCCCGACGAAAATTCCGCGTGCACCGTGTCGAGCGCGCGGCGCACCGACTCGGCTTCGTCGACAGACAAGAGCCCCGCACGTTCGAGTCCGTTGACGTGCGCCCTCGAACCGACGATGTCGTCGTGCCAGAGGTTCTTGTCGAACGGCAAACTCGCAGTGAAGGCCATCAACTCGTCGGCAGGGCCGCTGGAAAAACGACCATGCCAAAGATGCCCGGAGTTCTCTGTCATGACTTCCCTGCTTTCAGTCCCGCGAGTGAGCGCAATTCGGTGGCGAGTTTCTTGCCGCCGACAGCTTCCGTGGCGACGCACAGAATCGTGTCATCGCCGGCGACCGTGCCGAGCAATCCCGCAGGAGCAGCGCGGTCGAGCGCCGAGGCGACAACATGAGCACATCCGGGCGGAGTACGCAGCACGACCATCGGCCCACTGTGCGACACTTCGGCAACCCACTCGGACATCACTCGACGGAGTTGATCGTTGGTGGCACGACGAGCGGGTTCGAATGAGGCGATTGCGTACACGGTGTCGCCCGACGACGACCGCACTTTGATGGCGCCGACCTCTTCGAGATCACGGGACACCGTTACTTGCGTCGCCTTGATGCCCTCCTTGGCAAGCAATTTCTGAAGTTGAGTTTGGCTGGAGATTTCGGAATTCTCGATGATCCGAATCAGGGCCTGTTGCCGTTGGGCTTTGGTGCTCATTTGTTCACCCCCAGAATGAAAGCAAGCGCACCGCGACCACTGTGCATGCGGTTGTGTGCCTGCGCAATGACTTCACTGTTCGGCCCGTCGATGACGTCGGCATCGACTTCGAAGCCACGATGCGCCGGCAGACAATGGAAGAACTTGGCATTCTTTGCCGCCTTCGACATGAGCAAAGACGAAACCTTGTACGGAAGGAACACCCTCTCTTTTTCGGCTGCTTCGGCTTCTTGACCCATGGAAACCCATACGTCGGTGTGCACGGCATCGGCGCCTGCTACGGCCGTGAACGGATCGTCGGATACGACGAAGTCTCCGGACCCGAGTCCATTGACACGCGCGACTTCGGCCGGGGTGGGCGCGTAGGCACCGGGCGTGGCGATGGAGAACCGCGCACCCAACATGACACACACCTCGGCAAGCGATCGGGCAACGTTGTTGTAGTCGCCCGACCAAGCAACCGTACGACCGGACAACCGCCCGATCGTTTGCTGCATGGTCAAGGCGTCGGCAAGAGCTTGAAGTGGATGCGACCAATCACTGAGCATGTTGACAACGGGCACCGGCGAAACAGCAGCCATCCGCACGACAACTTCGTGCCGGAAAACACGAGCCGCAAGAAGAGCGTGGTATCCCGCCATCACTTCGGCCACGTCTTCGGCAGTTTCGCGGACATCGATACCCACTTCTTCACCACGCGTGTACACGGGATGACCACCGAGTTGGACCACGGCCATCTCCATGGAGTGACGCGTACGATTGGAGGGCTTCTCGAAGATCAACGCGACGCCTTGACCATCGAGAGGTTTACCCAGCGTCGTGATTGGGCGCGCCGCCAATTCGAGGATTGTGTCGATCTCATCGGGCGAAAAGTCGGCGATGTCGAGAAAATGACGTGGGCTCATGCAGCGACCTCCTGTGAGACCCGCGCAACAACTTTCGAGAAGATCGCGATTGCTTCGTCGATGTGTGCACGCGAGACGTTCAGAGGCGGTGCCATACGAATTGTCGTCGCATTGACCGCATTGACGACGAGACCGCCGGCAAGGCAACCCTGATAGACCTTTGCAGCTTCGATACCGGGTGCGAGTTCAGCGCCCAAGAGCAGACCCGCCCCGCGCACCGAAGAAACCCCATCGACTGCCAGAAGCGCCTTCTTCAAGTATTCACCCGATTCGGACGCCAACTTCGGAGCATCGATGTTCCGCATTTCCGCGATGACTCCGCTGACCACTGCAGTGACGAGCGCCGTACCGCTGTACGTGCTTCCGTGATCACCCGGACTGAAAACTGCTCCGACCTCGCGCTTGGCCCAGATCGCCCCCACGGGGACACCGTTGCCGAGCGCCTTTGCCATGAGCACGGCATCGGGCGTGATGCCGTGGTGCTGAAATCCGAACCACTTTCCCGTGCGGCCCAACCCGGTTTGCACTTCGTCGATGATCAGCAGGACTCCGCGGTCGCGACACAACTGTTCGACAGCTTTGAGATAACCCTCGGGGGCCGGGATGACTCCACCTTCGCCTTGGATCGGCTCGAGAAGAACCGCCGAGACACTTGAGTCGACAGCCGCGGACAACGCCTCGACGTCGCCGAATGCAACGTGACGGAAGCCCTCGGGCATCGGCTGGAACGGCTCGTGCTTCGCTGGTTGCCCCGTTGCGGCGAGCGCGCCGAGGGTTCTTCCATGGAAACTCCCGAGCGCCGACACCATCACGTGGCGGCCACGGCCGCCGAATTTCCGCGCGAGTTTGATCGCCGCCTCGTTGGCCTCGGCGCCGGAGTTGCAGAAGAAAACCTGCCCGTCGCAGCCCGTCGCTTCCTTGAGCAGAGCGTTCAGGTCTTGAGCCGCACGCCAGGCGACCGGGTTGGCAAAGAAGTTGCTGACGTGCAGCAATTGTTGCGACTGCTTGCACAATGCATCGGCGACAACCGGATGAGCGTGACCGAGTGAAGTCACCGCAAGGCCGCAGAGAAAGTCGAGATGACGCTTTCCCGATGTGTCCCACAGTTCTGTTCCGACACCGCGTTCGAACATCACCGATGGTGCGCCGAAGACCGGCAGGAAGGGACACGCATCGAAACCAACGGCTTCGGGAAATGCATGCTTGGAGACCGGATCGTTTGCCATTGCTCAGCCCTTCTCCACCATCGTGCCGATTCCGGCGTCGGTGAACAGTTCGATGATCGTGACGTGCGCAACGCGGCCGTCGAGGATGTGGACGGCCGGAACTCCGAGCGCAACCGCCTCAAGACAACTTTCGGCTTTCGGAATCATTCCACCCGCGATGGTGCCGTCACCCAACAGATTTGCGAGCTCGGCGGCGGACAACTTGCTGATCAGCGACGAGGCATCGGAGACATCACGACGCAGGCCTTCGATGTCGGTGAGATACAAAAGTTTTGCCGCACCGAGCGCACCTGCCACGGCCGCGGCCACCGAGTCGGCGTTGATGTTGTAGGTCTGCCCCGATGCATCGACGCCAATCGTGGCGATGACCGGAATGCATCCATCGTCGAGCAACTGTTCGAGAACCGCGGTTCGCACACGCGTCACGTCGCCCACGAAGCCGAGATTCGTGTCGCGTTGAACCACCGTGATCATGCCGTCGTCGGCGCCGGACAGGCCAACCGCGCGCCCACCCCGAGCATTGATCGCCGACACGATGCTGGGGTTGACCTCGCCGGTGAGAACCATCCGAACGACCTGCATTGTTGCGTCGTCGGTGACGCGCCGACCGTCGCGGAATTCACTCTTCACCCCGAGACGTTCGAGCATCGCGTTGATTTGTGGACCACCGCCATGCACCACAACCGGTCGAATGCCGACGGCGCGCAACATGACGATGTCTTGCGCGAATACATCGAGTGGATCGGCATGCTCGGTTCCGGACAGCGCATTCCCGCCGTATTTCACGACGACGGTTTGGCCGGCAAAACGCTGGATGTACGGCAACGCCTCGATCAACACCTTCGCGGTATCCGGAGCAGAAAGCGCGTTGCTCACGGCCACACCCCCACGGTTGCGAGACCTTCGGATTCGTCGAAGCCGAGCGCGACGTTTGCCGCCTGGAGCGCACCTCCGGATGCGCCTTTCGTGAGATTGTCGAGGGCCGAGATCACGATCGCGTGCCCAGTGCGCGGGTCGACGCGCGCAGTGATGTGCACCGCGTTCGTGCCTTGCGTGGACTTGGTTGATGGGATCGACTCGGAGACAACGACGAATGGTTCGTTGGCGTACGCGTAACCGAGTACGGACAGGAGGTCGGCCGTAGTGGCCACACCCGAAGTGGGCCGCGCATAACAGGTGGCGAGAATCCCACGGTTCATCGGCGCGAGGTGCGGAGTGAAGAGCACTTCTCCCCCGATGAGCTGCTGCATCTCGGGCGTATGGCGATGAGACACAAGCCCGTACGCCGTGAAATCCTCGTCGACCCCACAGAACATGCTCGATGCCTTCAGTGCCTTGCCGGCACCCGATACGCCGCTGGCGGCGTCGACGATGATGCCCTTTGCCTCGATCGAACCTGCCGATACCAACGGCCGTAGTGCAAGTGTTGCGGCAGTGACGTAGCAGCCCGGCGTTGCAATGAGTGAAGCCGACGCAAGTTCGGAACGGTAGACCTCGGGAAGGCCGTACACGGCCGTCTCGAGAAGTTCAGGATGAGTGTGTTCGAACCCGTACCAAGTGGGATATTGCGCCGGATCAGTGAGACGGAACGCCGCAGAGAGATCGACGATGAGGCCGACTTTCCCGAGCAGATTCGGCACGAGCTCGAGCGACGATTCATGCGGAGTACACAGAAAGACGACGTCGAGTCCCTCGACTTTTGACGTGTCGAATACTTCAGCGATCAAGTGCGGATACGCAGCCGCAAGGTTGGGGTAAATGTCAGCCAAACGCAGGCCGGCCTGGGAATCCCCGGTGGCGTAGACAACCTCGATTCCCGCGTGACGGGAAAGCAAGCGCAGGAGCTCGACCCCGGTGTAACCGGTTGCCCCGAGAATGGCGGCGCGTTTCTTCGACATAGGTGTATGACTATACAGTGAAATGTATAGTCATACACGGATGGTCAGCGAAGGACTGCTCCCACCTTGGCCGCCGCGTCGATGCACTTCTGACGCACCGCCGAGACCTCATCGTCGGTGAGGGTGCGATCGGCGGCCTGCAACCGCAGTCGGTACGCAAGGCTCCGCGACCCCGATTCGACTCCCTTGCCGCGGTAAACGTCGAACAATTCGAGCGACACCGCAAGATTTCCGGCGGCCGACTTCAGGGCGCGATGCAGGTCGAATGCCGCCAGGTCGTCGGAAGCAACGAAAGCAAGATCGATGTCACTGGAGGGATAGCGGCTGACCGGCTTTGCCGCCACCGGCTTTGGCTCTTCACGCAACACGGTCGAGAGTGAAACTTCGACACAGCTCACTCGACCGGAGACTCCGTACTTGCGCAGCACGAGCGGCGACAACTCGCCCATCGCACCAATGACCTGTTTTCCACGACGCAGGGTTGCACTACGGCCCGGGTGATAGCCGGGCGGTGTGGACTTGGCGTCGATCTGCGCTCCGAACGAGAGCGCATCACTGAGCAACGACCACGCGCGCAATGCCGCGAGCTCGCCATCGTGCGCATCGACGGACATGACACACAACACTTCTTCTTCATCGGGCAATGCGCTCTGGCCCTTCGGATAGACGTGGCCGACTTCGTACAAGTGAATGTCGTCGACGCGGTGTGATTGGTTGTAAGCAACTGCGCGCAACATTCCGGGCCGCAATGACACCCGCAACACGGATTCTTCCGCCACCAGCGGATTGACGAGTGCCAACTGTGCTTCGTCGGGCACACCCGCAAGTGCTGTCGCTGCCGGATCAAGGAACGGATTCGGCATCGCCTCGCACCAGCCGGCCTCGACCATGACCGAATGAACCAATCGACGACGTTGTTGGAGTGGCGAGAGTCGCCCGTGAACGGTTGAGTTCGGAACGGACTTGCCCAGCGCGTCGTATCCGTAATGACGAGCGATCTCTTCGATCACATCGATTTCGGAAGTCGAGTCGGGTCGCCACGAAGGAATCGCGACCTTCACGATGCCGTCGGACAAGGTGCACGCGAAGCCGATCGGCTCGATGAGTTCCGCTACTTGGCGAGCCGACACTTCCACGCCGAGGATTCGTTGAACTTGGCCCAGTCGCACATCGACAGTCGTCTTCGGTGCCGGACACATGTCGTTGACAACGATCTGCGGCGCACCGTGAACTTCAAGGTCCGGACACGTGAGGGAAAGAATCTCGATGAATCGCCATGCCGCCTGCTCGAGACCGTGAGGGTCGGCACCCCGTTCGAAGCGTGCCGATGCTTCGGAGCGCAGACCGTGACGTGCAGCCGATTCGAGAACCGTGTCGGCCGGAAACCAGGCAGCCTCGAGTGCAATTGCGGTGGTTGACTCGACGACCTCTGAGTCGAGTCCGCCCATGACACCGCCAAGACCGACGGCCAGGTCGTCGCCATTGGCGATGACTACGTCGCCACCGTGAAGTTCACGCGCCTGACCGTCGAGAGTTGTGAGAGATTCGCCCGACTTCGCGAAGCGTACGCGGAAGCCCGACTCGACGGCGCGGAGGTCGTAAGCGTGCGTTGGCTGATTCCGCTCGAGCATGACGTAGTTGGATGCATCGACGATGTTGTTGATCGGACGCATTCCGCTACGCGACAGGCGATCTTGAAGCCACTGTGGCGACTGCATGACTCGTATGTTCTTGACAACGGTGACGGTGAATCGACCGCACGAGGCATCATCGACGATGGCCAACGGCAGGACGTGGGAGGAATGCGAAGCGGCTCCCGGAACGTCGGATCCGAACGGTAGGCGCATGCGAGCAGCGAGATCGCGCGCGACACCGAGGTGCCCCCAGCAATCGGGGCGATTTCGCGTGAGGTCGAGGTCGAAAACCGTGTCGGTGGTGATACCGAGCGCATCGAAGACGTCGACCCCCAACGGCAAGTCGGCCGGGAGAATGTGGATGCCGCCGTGGTCGTCGTTGATGCCCAGTTCGCTGGCGCTGCAACACATTCCCTCGGAATCGATACCGAGAATGCCGCGACGGAGAATTTCGCGACCATCGGGCATCTTGGTACCGAGCGTTGCGAGCGGAATCTTGTCGCCGGCCGACATGTTGAATGCACCACACCACACGTGCAACTCGTTGTTGCCGTCGGTGGTGAGATACACGCGGTGCACCTTTTCGGCGTCGGGATGACGTTCGGTGCGCAGAACCTGCGCCACGACGACACCGGGCACCTTCGAGCCGACGGTGAACGTTTCCTCGACGGGCATACCGAGCGAGGTCATTTCGGCGGCGAGAAGTTCGACGTCGTTTCCGAAGTCGGCGAATTCGTTCAGCCAAGACAGAAGCACCTTCATCAGGAGAACTGCCTCAGGAAACGAAGGTCGTTGGTGTACATCTCACGAATGTCTTCGATGGCATGACGTTCCTTGGCCATGCGATCGATGCCGAATCCGAATGCGAATCCCGACCACTCTTCAGGGTCGAGCCCGCCGGCACGGAGAACATCGGGGTGCACCATGCCGCAACCCCCGAGTTCGATCCAGGATCCGTTGGCGCGACGAATGTCGAATTCCGCACTGGGTTCGGTGAATGGGAAGTAGGACGGACGCAGACGACTGGTGAATTCGGATCCGAAGAATGCCTTTGTGAAGGCTTCGATCGTGCCGGCCAGATCGCGAAACGAAATGTTGCGATCGATGACCAGACCCTCGATCTGGTGGAATACCGGCATGTGCGTGGCATCAGGTGTGTCGCGACGAAAAACACGGCCCGGCATGACCGCATAAATCGGCGGTGGCCATTCCTGCATCACACGAATTTGCACCGGCGACGTGTGGGTGCGAAGAACCACGCTGCCCGGTTCGTCGCTTTCGACGAAAAGTGTGTCCCACATGCTGCGCGCCGGATGCGACTTGGGCATGTTGAGGGCTTCGAAGTTGTAGAAGTCGCTCTCGACTTCGGGTCCTTCGGCGACCTGGAATCCGAGACCGATGAACACGTCTTCGAGGCGTTGGGTGGCCTGGGTGACGAGGTGCGTGCGGCCACGACGCGCGGGAGTGATGCGCTCGGTGAGGTCGATTCGCTCGGAGGCGAGCTGCACGGCCAATTCGCGGTCTTCGCATTCCGCCCGCTTGGTGGCGATGGCGGCTTCGACAGCCAGCGTGGCTGCGTTCAATTCCTGGCCGAGCGACTTTCGTTCTTCGATGTCGGCAATGGACCCGAGCTTGGACTTCAACTGCCCAAGTGGTGACTTCTTTCCCACCAGCGCGGGGGTCGCCTGCACGACCGCAGCCGTCGACGACATTTCTGCAATTTCGGCAAGTGCGGCATCGACCGCGGCGGAGATGTCGTTACGCATGACGTCCCAACGCTACTTGCCCGACGCTTCAATCACGGGGAGTTTTCCCTGACGCTGCCTTGCGCTGTCGGGCAATTTCGAAACACAGGACGGTTGATGCCATAGCCACGTTCAGACTTTCGACCGGACCCGCGTGCGGAATGGTGACCCACCGTTGCACCGGAGCATCGGCTGACAATCCTGCCGCCTCGTTACCCATGACCAATGCAATCCGACCCGTGAAGTCGAAAGCGTCGTAACCCACGACACCGGGGTGATCGTGCGATGACGTGCCAACCAATACGAAACGATTCGTTGCCAAAGTTTCAAGCGAAACTTCGGTGATGAGCGGTATCGAGAACAGCGAACCGGCGGCTGCCCTGACAACTTTCGGCGACAGCGGGTCGACGGTGTGCGGGGTCGTGACGATTGCAGACGCCCCGGCTGCGACGGCGCTGCGGATCATCGTGCCGAGGTTTCCCGGATCTTGAACCCGATCAGCAACGAGAACCCAACCGTCGACGTGGTCGAGGCCGACCGCTGCCGGCAGTTGCACCACCGCGATATTGGGCTGCGGGGTGACCGTGGAGGCGACTCGTTCGAGAGTTTGCGAGTCGAGCCAATGCACCTCGCCTCGCGAAATCGGCTCGCTGTCGACGTGAACGAATTCTTCGACGACGCGCAAGCCGGCGGAAAGGGCGGTTTCGATGAACACTGCCCCCTCAATGACGAAGCACCCCGCCTCGCGCCGCGCTTTCCTCTCGGAGAGGAGTTCACGCAGCCGGCGAACCGGGGTGCTCGTAAAACCGACGGTTGTGCGGCTCAGCCGAGTGCGCCCTTCGCGGCGACGACCAAACGACCGAATGCGTCGATGTCGTGAACGGCGAGGTCGGCCAGAATCTTGCGGTCGACTTCAATGCCTGCAGCGTTGAGACCCGCGATGAAGCGGCTGTAGCTGATGTCGTGGATACGGCATCCAGCGTTGATGCGCTGAATCCACAGACGACGGAACTCGCCCTTCTTTGCGCGACGGTCGCGGAATGCGTACTGCCCCGACTTCATCACCTGCTCGTTCGCTGCGCGGGCCGAACGGCTCTTGTTGCCGTAATAACCCTTCGCGCGTTCGAGGACCTGCTTGCGGCTCTTGCGAGCGTTGACTGCGCGCTTTACACGTGCCATTTGTGTTTCCTACCTTTTCGAATTTTCCAACAGAACCGAATCAGCGCTCGGCCAAGAGACGCTTGATCTTCTTTTCGTCGCCACTGTGCACGTCGACCGTGCCGTCGAGGCGGCGGGTGCGCGACGAGGGCTTCTTCTCGAACAGGTGCTGACGGTTCGCCTGCTGGCGACGCAGCTTGCCTGAACCGGTCTTCTTGAACCGCTTGGCTGCTGTCTTACTTGTCTTCATCTTCGGCATGTGCTTCTCCTGACTCACTGACGATCGTTGGTTGTTCAACCGGTGCGTTGTCGGCGGGCTTGTCGCCTGCCGGCTTTTCGTTCTTCTTCACGGCTTTCTTGTCGGGCGACAGGACCATGGTCATGTTGCGCCCTTCGAGTCGCGCCTGGGTTTCGACCTTGACGGCATCGCCCAATTGCTCGAGCACCGCATCGAGGATCTTCGCTCCGAGTTCCGGGTGGGCCATTTCGCGCCCGCGGAACTGCAGTGTGACCTTGACCTTGTGGCCGTCCTCGAGGAAGTCATGCATGTGACGCACCTTGGTGTCGAAGTCACCCTTGCCGATCTTCGGCCGGAACTTCACTTCTTTGATGCTGATCTGCGATGTCTTCTTGCGGGATTCTTTTGCCTTCTGCGACTCTTCGTAACGGAACTTTCCGTAGTCCATGATGCGACACACGGGCGGGTTGGCAAGTGGTGCGACTTCGACAAGGTCGAGATCGGATTGCCGGGCGAGGTCGAGAGCTTCGGGAAGGGGTTTGATTCCCAACTGGTTGCCGTCGGCGCCGATGAGGCGCACCTCGCGAGCCCGAATGCGATCGTTGTACCGCGGTTCGTTCTGCGCCGTAGCTATGGCCGTTCACTCCTGTGCAAGTGGCTGCTCCTTTTCGAATTGCGCCGGTTGATACGAAACCGAAATGGGCGCACGAAAGGTCGCGCAACACGGAGAACCGTGCAACGGGACCCAGACGCACTCCCGACTTCGGGGTGGCTGGGTGGGGTGCCCGCGAGCGGGACCCACTTGGCCTGAATTGTTCCCCGCAGGTTATAGGGACAAACGCCCCACGCCACGGACACCGATATCGTCGCCCGCATGACGAATGCCGAGAGCAACGGGAGTGAGCAGGGCGACCTGATGGCCGATGCGGCCGAGGCCCTGGCCGAAAGCCGCCAACGCCTGGCCGAGGTCCCCGCACACGTGGTGGTGGTCAATCACGTGATGGGCCTCTATGAGCTGGCCGCCATCCACCTGTCGGCCGAGCCGCCCCGCCTCGCCGAAGCCGCCCTTGCCATCGATGCCGTGGCCTGTCTGGTCGAAGGCCTCGAAGGTCGCCTCGGCGAGGAACAGTCGACCCTCAAGATGGCGCTCGACAACATCCGTCTCGCCTTCGTACAGATCAAAGACGCAGCGTCTTAGAGCTTCACCACGTCGGCAGCTTCAGCGCGCCCGAACCGCACAACGGTGCGAAATTCGACTGCTTGACCAACGGCGATGTCACGCGTCCCGTCGGCGATGTTGATGCAGTGCAGAAGGTAAGCGGCACCGTCGATGGCGGTGATGTATCCGAGACCAGCGTGTGTGTCGAAGTCGGTGACTTCTCCCCTGCGCACGCCGTCGAACGCCGGAGAGTCGGTTGCCGAGTAGCGCGTGGACATCAGTGGATGATTTTCGAAATTGGCAACTCCAGCAAGTCGGTGGCACCTGCGTCTTTCAGTGCGGGAATCACCGTGTTGATGGTGCGCTTCTGCACGACAGATTCGACGGCGTAATCGCCCGAAGCCAGCCGGCTGACTGTCGGTGATTTCGCGGACGGCAACACTGCCAACACTTTCTCGAAGTTCGCTTCGCTGACGTTCAGCTTGACCAGCACTTGCCCGCGCGCCTCGAGCGTTCCGGTGAGCAATGTGTGGATCTGCTCCATCGCGTGACGCTTCGTGGGGTCGGCCCATGCCGACTTGTTCGCGATGAGCTCGGTATAGCTGGTGAGAATCGTGTCGATGATGCGTAGACCCGCGGCCTTCAGCGCCCGACCGGTTTCGGTGATGTCGACGACACAGTCGGCGATGTCGGGGATCTTTGCCTCGCTGGCGCCGTACGACAGTCGCACATCGGCAGCAATGCCCTTCTGAGCGAAGAAGCGCTTCGTCATTTCGGGATATTCACTGGTGACGCGCACACCGTTGTGCAGATCTTCGGCGCGTTGGGCCGGTGAGTTTCCGTCGACCGCGACAACCACCCGCACGGGATTCGTTGTGGCCTTCGAGTACTTCAACTCGCCGAGGCTGTGCACATCACTTGCGGTTTCTTCCACCCAATCACGACCCGTGATGCCGAAATCGAACAGCCCTTCAGCGACGTAAACGGGAATCTCCTGAGGCCGGAGAATCCGAACCTCGACGATTCGCGGGTCGTCGATACTTGCGCGGTAGTCGACCGACGATGACCGAACCACAGCGAGGTCGGCCGCTTCGAACAATTCGAGCGTGGCCTTTTCGAGTGAACCCTTGGGAAGAACGAGGCGGAGCACGCCCCAAGCCTAGGGGCAGACCCTCAACCGCCGACGTCGATTAATGCGAAGTCGGCGCTTCGTTCAACAACGCGAGAGCATGAGGAAGCACGTCGATAACAGCCTCGAGCTGCTCGACACATCCGCGTGGGCTTCCCGGCAACGTGACGATGATCGCGGAACCTGCCACGCCCGCGACTCCACGCGACAATCGACCGAGCGGGTTGATCGCGCGCATCGCCTCGGCCAGACCCGGAGCCTGACGTTCGATCACCTGCAGCGCCCCTTCGGGCGTTTGGTCGCGTGGGGCGAAACCGGTTCCGCCGGTGGTCACCACGAGGCCCGCGAAATTTCTGCACAACCGACGCAACGCTTCGGCAACGACGTCGTCGCCATCCGAAACGACGGTGTGCTCGACGACCTCGAAACCCTGCGCGTCGAGAAGCGCAACCAGAGCGCGACCCGAGGCATCGTCGCGCTGGCCCGCCACGACCCCATCGCTGACGGTGAGGACTTTGGCCGGCCACTTCGCGGAGTTCATCATGGCGAACCTAGTGAGAACCGAAGATTTCACCAACCGACGGGCGTACCCCGTTCGCCCAATCGCGCGCCGCCATCGGCTTCTTGCCTTCGGGCTGCACCGTAACGAGGCGCACCGAGCCGAGGCCCGTTCCCACCCCGACGCCCTCCCTGTCGACTGCGAAAATCGCACCTGGTTGCATGACCACGGCTTCGATCTCACCATTGACAACGCCTCGCGCATCATCGGTGACTTCTGCATTCCATACCTTCAGTCTCTGCCCGCGGAACGAACTAAATGCCCCGCCCAGACGGATGGTTCGGTTGACTTCGACTGCTGAACGCAACCAATCGATCTGCAGATCCTCGGCGGAAATCTTGTCGGCATGCACGGCCTCGCCGACTTGGGCCACGGGCTCGGGAAATCCGTTGGTCAACATCTCCACGATCTGCTTCGCCCCGATGACGCCAAGCCGCGAGCGCAATTCGTCGACTGTTTCGGTGTCCGAGATCGCGACTTCTTCGACGCCGTAGACCGCGCCGGTGTCGAGACCCGCCTCGATTTGCATGATCGACGAACCCGTTCTTTGATCGCCGGCCAAGATCGCGCGCTCAACAGGTGCCGCGCCGCGCCAACGAGGCAGAAGCGAAAAGTGCAGATTCACCAGCGGGATCAGAGACAACAACGGCTCGCGGATGATCCGCCCGTACGCCACAACGACACCGGTGACGCCGTCAAGGTTTCGCCCAGACAGGAACTGCACTGCATCGTCGACATTTTCGATGACGGGTACGTTCCGCGTGATTGCGACCTTCTTCGTCGGCGTTGCATCGGTGGCCGAACCGCGACCCCGCCGCTTGTCGGGTGTCGTGACCACTGCAACGACATTGATGCCCGCATCGAGCAAATCGCCCAGCACCTGTGCCGCGATGTCCGGCGTTCCGAAGAACACCACTTCGCGTGATGGTGTTGAAGGTGCGCGCTTGGGTGCGATGACGCCTACTTCAGTTTGATGACGCGGGGCTCGGCCGGCTTGCGGGGTTTCGATTCGGTCTCGTGCAAGCGGCGATATTCGGCCATTGCCTCGACACGCTGTTCGGGGGTCATGCGGTCGAACATCAACACACCGTTCAAATGGTCGAGTTCATGCTGAAAGAGTCGCGACAGCAGCTCGTCGGCCTCGACGGTGATCTCTTCACCTTCAAGGTTGATGCCCTTCAGAAGGACTTCCTTCGGGCGCACCATCTCGACATAAAGCCCGGGGATCGAGAGACAGCCCTCTTCGTACACCCACTCGCCGGATGACTCGACGATTTCCGGATTGATCAGCACGTCGGCGCCATCGCCGATGTCGTACACGAACAGTTTCTTCTGCACACCGATCTGCGGTGCGGCGAGGCCGATTCCCGGCGCGTCGTACATGATGTCGAACATTTCGTCG
Organism: Actinomycetota bacterium; assembly: GCA_041159045.1. Classification (GTDB taxonomy): domain Bacteria; phylum Actinomycetota; class Acidimicrobiia; order Acidimicrobiales; family Ilumatobacteraceae; genus F1-20-MAGs119. The sequence continues at coordinate 490 of JBEBAF010000094.1, read as the reverse complement.
GTGAGGCGGACCAACTTGTCGTCGATTTTCTGGATTTCGAGCGCCGTTGACTTGAGTACCGGGTCGCCGTATGTCCGGATTTCGTACGCCATGCTGCAAGGCTATCCCCGTGAACGCGCGCGACTCGGCTCACTACTTCGACGTCGACGACGACGATCTGGAACGGCTCGGATCCGCGCCGCGCAAGGTGACGTGGTCGGCATTCGAAAAAGACCTGACTGCGGTCTCGGACCGCGGAGTCTTCAGTTACGGACGTATCGACAAAGGCACCGCAGTATTGCTCGACCTCGTTCCCACTCCCCCGCCGAACGGCACGTTTCTCGACATCGGCTGCGGCTGGGGTGCAATTGCCATCACTTTGGCGGCAACGTCGCCTGCAGCAACTGTGTACGCAGTCGACGTGAATCCGCGGGCGATCGAACTGACGGCTGAAAATGCGCGATCGAACGGCCTCGTCAACTTGCACGCCTCGCATCCCGACAACGTGCAC
>JBEBAF010000093.1:0-7815 GCA_041159045.1 Actinomycetota bacterium | reverse complement strand
GCCACTTCCCCGCCGCCGACGATGAGTTCGCGGCGCAGCCGCTCGTACATCCCCGGCATGGCTAATCGGCCGCCGGATGCCCCAAGTGCATCCGCGCAGCGGCACGACCAAGACGGTCGGCCTCGAGGATGTCGGCGACGGTTTGGGGGGTTGTCGGCGAGTATGAATCCATGACTGCCTCGATTGTGTCAGCGATCTGCAGCCATTTCACCTCGCCGGCGAGAAATGCCTCGACCACGACTTCATTGCACGCGCTCATGAACGCGGGCGCAGTTCCACCTGCACGCCCGGCCGCATAGGCCAACTCAAGGCAGCGGAACGTCGCAGTATCGGGCATCGCGAAGTCGAGGCGTCCCGTTGCCGCCCAATCGATGGCCCCGAATGGCGTTGCAATACGTGACGGATATCCGAGGGCGTAGCCGATGGGAAGACGCATGTCGGGCATCGACAACTGGGCGATGGTGGAACCGTCGGTGAACTCGACCATCGAGTGAACGACCGACTGCGGATGCACGACGACATCGATCGCGTCGTAGCCAACGCCGAAGAGTTCGTGTGCCTCGATGACTTCGAGACCCTTGTTCATCAGGGTCGATGAATCGATGGTGATTTTCGGCCCCATGCTCCACGTCGGATGTGCCAGCGCATCGGCGACGGTGACGTTTGCGAGTTCACTGCGCGTTCGTCCGCGAAACGGCCCGCCACTGGCCGTGAGCACGATGCGACGAACTTCCCGACCGTTGTCGAATGACGAACGCAGACATTGATGAATCGCACAATGCTCGCTGTCAACCGGGACGATGGTTGCGCCGGGAGTCGAACGCAACGGCTGAACGATCGGCCCCGCCGCAATGAGGCTTTCCTTGTTCGCCAGTGCCAGCCGCTTCCCTGCGCGCAATGTTTCGAGAGTGACGGGCAAACCGGCAAAACCAACGACGGCATTCACCACGACATCGGCCGGGCCGACGACATCGGTGAGGTTGCACGACACTTCCGCAAAGGGCAACTCAGCCGCAACCCGCTGACGGTCGGCTTCGTTTCCGACGACAACCACTTCGGGGCGAAATTCGCGTGCCTGACCGATGAGGACATCGACCGAAGAGCCAACCGCAAGTGCCACGACGCGATATGAGTCGCGCTCGGCGCGAACAACATCGAGGGTTTGCGTGCCGATGGAGCCGGACGAACCGGCAATGGCGACGCGTGTGATTGCTACTTCACCCAAGGCTGGATGACGAGCATGAGGTAGTAGGCACCGGGCAGAACGAAGAGGAAACCATCGAATCGATCGAGCACTCCTCCGTGACCCGGAATGAACGTGCCAAAATCCTTGACGTCGAGATTGCGCTTGAACATGCTCTCGACGAGGTCGCCGACGGGCGCGAGCACCGAGATGACCAGCGCCATGAGCAACCACTCGCTGGTGCGGTTCCATGTTCCGCTTTGCGTGCCGATGATGGCAACGGCGAGGAAAGTTCCGACGGTTCCGCCGATCAAGCCTTCGACCGACTTCGACGGGCTGATCCATTCACGCAGCGGTGTACGACCGGCGGCGGATCCGACGAAGAGGGCCATCACATCGTTCGCCACGACACCAACGGCGACGATGAACAGCGTGTCGGTGCCGACGTTGAAGCCCGGCACGCCGAGCGAGAACGTCGAGTAACGAACGATCAATGCGGCGAACGAACCGAAGAGCCCGATCCAGACCATGGCAAGCGTCGTGATGGCGACGTTTGGCAAGGGTCCGCTCTGCACGCCCGATGCTCCGATGAATCCGGTGGCAGCCGCGCCGAATGCGAACGTGAAAACCAGGGGCAACGATGCATCGCCGATCCAGTACGCAGCCAACGGTGCAGCGATACATGCCGCGATGCCGGCAACGGTTGCGGGGCGATAACCCTTTTCGGTGACCTTGTTGAAGAATTCGACACCGGCGAGGCCGACCACTGCGACGACGAAAATCATGACGGCAGCCGGACGCCACATCAATGCTGCGATGAACGCGGCAGCAAGAATCAAACCGGCGGTAACGGCCTGAGGTAGGTCGCGGCCGAAGTTGCCTCCGCTTCGCTGACGCGACGGAGCAGGACGCGCACCACGCGTGACGGGCGCGCGACCCGCGGCGGCTGCGCCGGCAGGACGTTGCGTCGGGCGCGATGGCGCACCCTGCGGCATGCGGCCCTCGGGACGACGCAATCGTTCGTCGGTGGGGTCGCTTCCGATGACGAGGCGCGGCTCGCGACGGCTCTGTGCCGGTGCGGCAGCCGTTGGCTCGTCGTCGAAGTAGCGGGCTTCGCGCGTGGGTTCATCGCGATACGAAGGCACCGCAGGAGTCGCATCGGCGACGGGATCGGCGAGGTCGTCGAACAAACCACCGCGCGGTTCGGGTGTGGGCGCAGGTGCCGAAGTCGGCTGAACGGCCGGACGCGAAAAAGTTGACCACACGTCGTCGGATCCCGCGTCGGCGGCGACGGTGCGCGGCAATTCGGATGTCGGAGGCTCGGTCCAATGCGGCAAGGGTCCGGTGTCGTCGCCGAAAGACAACGACGGCCCATCGCCCTCGTCGGCGAACTGGATGGTGCCGAAATCGTCGCCGAAGTCGGTGCCGTACCCGCCGGTGTCGTCGCGTCGCTTCTCGTCGCTCATCTTGCAACCTTTCGGATCGTGCCTGAATGTCGTGTCGTGAATGGATCGTGAACCGGAGGCCTAAACCTCGAGGAGTTCTGTTTCCTTGCGGGCGAATGCCTTGTCGATGGCTTCCACGTGGTCGTGGGTGAGCTTGTCGAGTTCCTTCTCGGCGCGCTCGAGTTCATCTTTCGAGATGTCGCCATCTTTTTCGGCGGTTTCGAGTGTCTTGCGAGCATCGCGTCGGATGTTGCGGATCGCGATACGGCCGTCTTCGGCCATGCCCTTCACGACCTTCACGTACTCTTTGCGGCGTTCTTCGGTGAGGGCCGGAAATGCGAGGCGGATGACGATGCCGTCGTTCGACGGGTTCAAGCCCAGGTCGGATGACTGGATGGCCTTCTCGATGGCGCCGATTGCACCCTTGTCGTGCGGCTTCACCACCAGCATGCGGGCCTCGGGAACCTGGAAGCCGGCCAGTTGCTGCAAGGGCACGGACGACCCGTAGTAGTCGACCATGACCTTCTCGACGATGGCGGGTGTTGCGCGGCCGGTACGCACACTGAGGAACTGGCCCTGGACGTGCTCTACGGCCTTTTCCATCTTCTCGATGGCGTCGAGGATGGTTTCTTCGATCACCCGACCAGCGTACCGACTGCCTCACCCCTGAGGATGGACTTCACATTTCCCTGCTTCAGCAGTTCGAAAACCACGATCGGCAGTTTGTTGTCCATGCAGAAGGTGATCGCCGTGGAGTCCATGACCTTCAGGCCCTTGGTGATGACGTCGATGTGGCTGATGCGGTCGTAGCGCGTTGCGTTGGGGTCCTTCTTCGGGTCGGCGGTGTACACACCATCGACACCCGAGTGCGTGCCCTTCAGAATTGCCTGTGCGGAAATTTCCGCTGCTCGCAGCGCGGCCGCGGTATCAGTGGTGAAGAACGGATTACCGGTGCCCCCGGCGAGAATCACGATGCGACCTTTTTCGAGGTGGCGTTCGGCGCGACGACGGATGTAGGGCTCGGCAACCTTCGGCATCTCGACGGCTGTCATGACGCGCGAATGCTGACCAACTCGCTCGAGTGCGTCTTGGAGAGCGAGACCGTTCATCACGGTCGCGATCATCCCCATGTAGTCGGCTTGAGCCTGGTCCATGCCCTGACCCGCGCCCTTCAGCCCGCGCCAGAAGTTGCCGCCGCCGACCACGATGGCGATGTCGACACCAAATTCATCGACGGCCTCGTGCAGTTCGGTTGCAATCTGGTGCAACACGTTCGAATCGAGACCGAAACCATTCGGTTCCGCCAGTGCCTCGCCGGACAATTTGAGAACGACGCGATTCCAGCGTGGTGTGGTGCGAGGTGCACCCTTTGCCGGGGTTGCGTCATTCGTCATTTGTCTGTCAGCCGATCTCCACTTGTGCGAACTTCATGATCTTTGCAGATCCGATGAACTGCGTGACCGACTGCTTGTCGTCTTTTGCGTACGGCTGCTCGAGCAGGCATATGTCCTTGTAGAAACCGCCGATACGGCCTTCAACGATCTTGGCGATGGCCTGTTCGGGTTTGCCTTCGTTGCGGGTGATGGTTTCGAGCGTTGCGCGCTCTTTTTCCAGAACGTCGGCGGGAACTTCTTCGCGGTTCAAGTACCGCGGACGAGCGAAACCGATGTGCACGGCGACGTCGTGGGCCAGCTCAACCGATGCACCGGACATTTCAACCAGCACGCCGTTGACGCCGCGACCACCCTGGATGTGCAGGTACGAGTCGATGACGTTTCCTGCCGCAGCCTCGATGCGAACGACCTCGCCGAGTTCGATCTTTTCCTTCAACGTGATCTTCAGGTCTTCGAGTTGTGCGGTGCGCTCGGCCACCGCATCGACACCCTTGTCGGCGACGAGATTGGCGAGCGTTTCGGCCTCGGCCTTGAAGGCGTCGGAGCCGGCGACGAAGTCGGTTTCACACTTCAGCTTGGCGATTGCGCCAACGTTGCCCTTGACGACGAGAGCGACGACACCCTGGGTGTTTTCGCGGTCGTCGCGCTTTGCGCTTGCGGCAAGGCCCTTTTCGCGCAACCACTGCTTGGCATCTTCGATGCTTCCGTTGTTCGCCTCGAGAGCCTTCTTGCAGTCCATCATTCCTGCGCCGGTTGATTCGCGCAGAACCTTGACGTCTTGTGCGGTGAATGACATGTGAGTGATCAGGCTCCTGTGACGGCCGCGGTGGGGGGTGCGGGAATTGGCTTGGGTGCTTCGGCTGCCGGTGCGGCTGCGGCTGCGGCCTTCTTCGACGCCATCAAGCGACCCTCGAGAACTGCTTCGCAGATGACGTGCGACATGAGATCGTTCGCGCGGATCGCGTCGTCGTTACCCGGGATCGGGAACTGCACGACGTCGGGGTCGACGTTGGTGTCGACAACCGCAACAACCGGCACACCGAGCTTGTTCGCCTCGGTGACGGCGATGTGTTCCTTCATCGTGTCGAGCACGAACACCGCGTCGGGACGGCGGGTCATCGCGCTGATACCCGAAAGGTTCTTCTGCAACTTGGCGAGTTCACGCGAAAGCAGAAGGGCTTCCTTCTTCGGCATCGCATCGAATTCACCCGATGCGATCATGCGCTCGTACTCCTGCATCTTGGCGACGCGCTTGGAGATGGTTTCGAAGTTGGTGAGCATGCCACCGAGCCAGCGCTCGTTGACGTACGGCATTCCGCACTTCGTGGCGTAATCGCGGATGGGATCCTGCGCCTGCTTCTTGGTTCCGACGAACAGGACGTTGCCGCCGCCGGCGACGAGATCACGCACGAAGACGTAAGCGTTTTCAATGCGGTCCATCGTCTGTTCGAGATCGATGATGTAAATACCGTTGCGCTCGCCGAAGATGAAACGACGCATCTTGGGGTTCCAACGGCGGGTCTGGTGTCCGAAGTGACATCCAGCCTCGAGCATTTGTCGCATGGTGACGACGGCCATGGTGTTCTCCTCTCCTGTGGTTAGGGGCCCGACTCCCGCGCCGAAGCGACCACAGGTGGGAGAGCCGAGCAGTGATATGGATTCTGCGGCTCGGTTCGAGAACCGGGCCGACGCGTCAGGCTAACGGGCAGGCGGTCCGGAGCCACCAATCGCGCCGACTTCCGCCCGATTCCCAAGAGCGGCGCTGGGTCGAGGTACCGGTTGTCGCGGCGCGGCCCCAGACGAAATCCGACGAAGAGCCATCCGACTGCCCGCCCAATGGACGTCCCGACCCCCACCTCGGTGCCACGTGCGATGGCCGCGGCAGGATCGGGTTCCACTCCCCCGAGCACCGCAAAGAGAGGTTCGTCCGTGCCGAGGGCGGTGGTTCTGAGCACGAGGTACGGCACGCCACCAACGGGACCGGCGAACGACACCGTTCCGTCGACGGGCGCCCTCACCGGCGCACTGGGCTCGGTTGCGAACTCAAGACCACGATTGCCGGCGCACCAACCACAATCGGGTCGACGGAACCAATCGGTCACGTGTCCGGCAACCGGCATGACGGATTGCGACACGAGGCAGACAGCCGCCGCCACTACGGCGATCACGATCCGCCCGATTCAGAAGTCGGCGGCGGCGAGCCGTGAACGCAACTGCAGAACGGCTTTCGAATGAATCTGCGACACGCGACTCTCCGTGACGCCCAAGACTTCGCCGATTTCACCCAGTGTGAGATTTTCGTCGTAGTAGAGAACGAGAACGGTACGTTCGCGTTCGGGCAACTTTCGAATCTCCGTACGCATGTGTTCACGCAACGTTCGCTCTTCAAGGGCTGCATCGGCAGCGTCGGCCCGCTGGCTCGCACCACTTGGTGCGCGGTCGGCAACGAGATGGTCGAGCGGACCAACGGTTCCCACCGCAACTTCTGCCAACCATTTCTGCAACTCGTCGGCGTCGATTTCGAGATGAGCGGCAATTTCGTCTTCTGAGGGCGCACGTCCCAGTGTGTGCTCGAGTTCCGAGATCGCGTTCTGAATCGATCGCGACTTCGCGCGGACCGAACGCGGCACCCAATCGAGTGCACGCAGACTGTCGAGAATCGCACCGCGGATGCGTGGCACCGCGTACGTCTCGAATTTCACTCCCTGTTCCGGATCGAATCGGTCGATCGCATTCATCAATCCGAACACGCCGGCACTGACCAGGTCGGCGGTGTCGACCGACTTCGGCAAGCCCGCACCAAGACGGCCGGCGACGAACTTCACGAGACCCGAATAGTTCACCACGAGCCATTCGCGCGCCCGATCGTTCTTCTCGCCGTGCCAATGGCGCCACGCCGAATCGAGTGTGTAGCGACGGGGCCGATTGGCCATCGTCGGATCACTCAGCGGAGGTGCGCACATCTGATGTCGTCATGCCCGCGGATGCGAGGCGAGATAGGCCGACTGGAGACGCTCTTTGCTGACGTGCGTGTAGCGCTGAGTCGTTGCCACGTTCGCGTGGCCGAGCAACTCTTGAACGGCACGGAGGTCGGCCCCGTTGTCGAGAAGATGCGTGGCAAACGTGTGACGAAGAGCATGAGGATGCGTCGGATCGATTGCGCGGCGGTCGAGGATGCGTCGAACGTCGCGGGGCGTCAATTGGTTGCCTCGACCATTGACGAAAAGAGCCGAGCGAACTGAAGAATCGCTTGCCAATTCATCACGAACTTCGATCCACGACCGGATTGCCACCACACAAGGCGGGCTCAACGGAACCCGACGTTCTTTGGAACCTTTTCCCCACACCGTTGCAGCCGATGCGTTGAGGTCGACGCTTGCGAGAGTCAGTGTGCACAGTTCGCTGACGCGGAGTCCGCTGCCGTAGAGCAATTCGACGACCGCAGTGTCACGGGCGAGTCGCCACGGTTCGTCGTCACCTTCGAGTTGGCTGCCGGTCAAAAGGGCATCGAGTTGATCGGGGCCGAGGATGCGCGGAAGTCGACCTTCACCATTCGGCGACCGCACACCCACCGTGGGATTCGCCGGTTTGCGACGGTTGTTCCCTGCGTTGCGCGCGAACCATGCAAAAAAACGGCGCAGCGCGGCGAGTTTTCTGGCGATCGTGCGTTTTGCGCGCCCCTCGCGCGTGAGGTGCGCGAGGTACTGCTTCACGTCGGCTCGGGTTACCGCTTCGGGCTTCTTCGTTCCGAGTTCGGCAGCCCACTCGGCAAACATTTCAACGTCGGCGCGGT
>JBEBAF010000092.1:0-2512 GCA_041159045.1 Actinomycetota bacterium | reverse complement strand
CATTGTCGTACTGGTCCCAGACGTACGCCTTCAGCGTGGCGTCTTTGCCGTTGCACTTGTTCTTGCCTTCTTCGTAGGTCTTGCCCGACTCTTGGTCTTCGGGGAACTGCAACTTCGTATTGGTTGCCTTCACGCCGTACACGTCGAGGAATACACCGAACTTCGCACGCGTGCCGGTGGCCAGCGCCTGCGGGTGCCAGTGAATGACGCCGTCATCGTGGCTGTGCACGCCGTACTTGAAGTACTTCTCGTCGAGCGGCTCTTCCTTGTTGCCCACGAGATTGGGCAGGTACTTGTCACAGACATAGAAGCCGTACGACACGTGCCAGTGATCATTCGTGGTGGGTGGCTCGTTCGCCGACGAGGTGCCCGATCGCGCATAGGCGACCAAGCCGAGACCGACGATGAGAACGGCGACGATGGCCGACGGGAAGAGGGTTCCGCCCTGGAAGCGGATCTTCTTGCCTTTGCCCTTGCTGGCCAGACGGGCGACTTTCTTGGCCGACGATGCTTTACCCACGAGACTGCGAGGCTATCCGCTGGGCGCCAACTTTGGCCGAATCACCCGTGGGTCAAGGCCGAAATCAGCGACGAATACGCCTCACCCACGGCGGCGGGTGACGCATGTTCGACCACCCAACGGCGGCCACGCTCGCCCATCCGAGCAAGTTCGTCGGGCCCGGCGAGCATCTCACGAAGTTCGGCCACGAAGGCGGCCTCATTGTCGGGCTCGACCACCCGGCCACAGTTCGCGCCCTTGACCATCCTGGCCACCTCGCTGTCGGCGTCGATCGACGCAAGAATCGGCCGACCGGCGGCCATGATCGAATACGCCTTGGACGGAACACTGACGGCACCCAGACCCGTGCGCAGGGGAACAACGTGCACGTCGGCGCTCGCGAGCACCTCACTCAGGCGTTCGGCAGGTTGATAGTCGACGAAAACGACGTTGGGAAGATTCGTCGCTGCGACACGCAGTTCATCGCGCGAGGAACCTTCGCCGTTCACGATGAACGTCGTGTCGGGCATTCGGCTGGCGGCTGCGACCATGCGGGCGACTTCGCTCTCGGCATCGATCGACGCGAGAATCGGCCGACCGGCGGCCATGATCGAATACGCCTTGGACGGAACGCTGACGGCGCCCAGACCCGTGCGCAGCGGAACAACGTGCACGTCGGCGCTCGCGAGCACCTCACTCAGACGTTCGGCGGGTTGATAGTCGACGAATACGACGTTCGCGAGTTCTTCGGCTGATGCTCTCAGTTCATCGCGCGATGAACCCTCGCCGTTGATCACGAAAGTGACGTGCGGCAATTGTCGAGCTGCGCCGATGACGAGATCGATCGATTGCGAAAAGCCGACGTTCCCCGCATACATCACGACGCGTTCCGCGGTTGGGGCAAACTCACGTCGGTATGCCGTGTCGGTGGACCGCACGGTGACGGCTTCGGAGTCGACGAAATTCGGAATCACGTGAACCTTGCCGCGATGCCACGGCGAAAGCTTCCCGATGACATTGGTTCGCAGGTCATCGGAAAGAACCACGACGGCATCGGCGCGCGCGTATGAGACACGCTCGAGCCATTTTGCGAGACGGATCAAACGCGGGTTCGAGAGCTTGCCCGTGTTGATCGCGGCATCAGGGAAGACGTCTTGAATGTTGAAAATCAACGGTGCGCGCCGGAACTTCGCAACGAGCCAACCGGTGAGACCCAAGGTCAAGGGTGGCGACATGGCAATCACCGCACGTGCACGACGGTGCGCACCCGCGACGAACAACCCACGCAGGCCGAGCAGGGCGCTGAAACCGAGAAAGCCCGCGGCGCGGCGCGGGATGTTCGCCTTGTCCTCGCCGGCGAACGGGCTGACCCGAACGATCGAGCCCCATTCGGTGCGTTCGGTGCGCCACGGGCGGCCCTTCCAGCCTTCTTCGACACGATGACGCCGGTACCAGGGCAGGGATGCAACGACATTCACCTCGTGTCCGAGACGAACCAGTTCATTGACGATGCGCGTGATCACGACGCCCGTTGGCGCTGTGTCCGGCGCAAAGTGCGGACACAGCACGATCACCGGACAAGTTGACGCATTCTTCGACATCAGTCGTTGTTCCTTCCGGCGAGTGCAGACAATGCGCGGTACGCCGCAACGAGATCGCGACCAGAAGCAGCAAGCGTGAACGTTTGTGCACGACCACGCCCGGCGGCGACGAGTGCATCTCGATCACGATCGATCCGTGCCGGAACATCGGCCCATGCGTCGATGTCGATCGGCAACACGAGACCCCCGTCGCCGACGACTTCAGGCAGGCTCGCACGATTCGAAGCGACAACGGGCACCCCGAGTGCCATTGCTTCGGCAACCGGCGCACCAAAACCTTCGTATTCACTGGGGAACAGCACAGCCTCGGCACCCATGATCAGGGCATCGCGGTCGACCGAACCGACGTGCCCGGTGAAGTGCACTCGGTGGGAAATTCCGCTGGCAGCAACCTGCGCGAGAAGTTCCGCGT
>JBEBAF010000091.1:0-4313 GCA_041159045.1 Actinomycetota bacterium | reverse complement strand
GTTGACGATCTTCAATCGATCGAGATCGACGAACATCACGGCACTTCCCGAGTGGAGCGTGCGGTTTTTTTCGAGTGCATCGGCGAGGCGACGCAAGAACAGAACTCGATTCGGCAGGCCGGTTCTGGCGTCGTGTGTCGCCTGTCGGGTGAGCTCGTCATGGAGTTGTTTGGTTTCGGTGATGTCGCGGGCAATCGCGCTGAAGTGCTGAACGACCCCGGAGGCGTCGCGAACCACCTGAAGTGTGAGCGACAACGTGCGTGCGATGCCATCGGGGCTGCGGAAGCCAACTTCTCCGATCCAACGGTTGTCGTCGGGTGCAGTGAGATGCGACGAGGCATTCAGAACTTCGCGCGGAACCTGATCGCGGATCGCACGCAGGAACGTTTCGGCCACCGCATCGCTGTCGCCGGACGTGTCGCTGACCCCAACGAGTTGCTTGGCTCCGTCGTTGCAGAAGAGAAGATGACCGGTGCGATCGAAAACGAGCACGGCATCGGCACTGACATCGAGAAGACCGACGAGTTGTTCCGAAAGTGTGCGTCGCGTGACGACATCGGTGTAGTCGGCTGCCGTGCCGACGTATCCCGTGAGTGAACCCGTTGCATCGCGCACCGGTTCGAGGTGGAGTGAGATCCACCGTTGGTCGCCGTCGGACGAGAGCAAGCGAAATTCGTGGGAGAAGGCGACGGCGAGAGCGCGGGTTTGTTCCCACGACACTTCGGCTGCGGCCCGTTCAGCCGGGGCGGCGTTCACCCACGGTGCCGAACCAACCACGACGGGTGCTCCACCAAGAACGAGAGACCGAAAAGCGTCGTTCACCGCGAGGAGGCGACCGTCGGAATCTGTTTCGCAGACGGCGACGGGCAGGGAGGAAAGGACGCGGTCGATGGGTCAAGTCTTGCACCCGCTCCGACGGGTCCCGTGGATTCCGCAAGGCGAGTACGCCCGTGTCGGATTCGGCTCCGGCCGAGGTTTCAGGCCGAGAAAGTGATCGCCGCGGCTTCGATTGCGGCGGCGTAGATGGCGTCTTCCATCGCCTTTCCATCGCCGCCATTGTCGAGCTCGAGCACCTGGTCGAGTGCGTACAGCGTGAGCGAATACTGGTGAGTCTGACCTTCGGGTGGGCACGGGCCGGCGAATCCGACGTTGCCGTTCGAGTTCTCTGCCTGGACGGCGTTCGGGTCGACGCTGCCGGCGAGGAAGTTCGTGGTCGCCGGGTCGATGTTGGCGACAACCCAATGGACGAAGTCGGGCTTGTCTTCGTCGATCAGTACGACGGCCAGCGCCTTTGTTCCGACGGGGACTCCTGTCCATGAGAGTGCGGGTGAGGCATCGACGCCGGCGCAGCGATACGCATCGGGGACAACTTCGCCGTCGGACCACGGGGCGGTGAGCGTGAGAACGGTTTCTGCCGTGGAGTCGGCGGATTCTGCGACATCGGCGCTGACGCCCGTTGCCGCATCGCCGGTGGTCGTGGTGGTGGTTGTTTGCGCCGAGGCAATTTGTGCCGCGTTCGGGTCTTTCATGTTCCGACCATCGTCGGAGCTGCATGCGCTGATCGCCGCAGTCGAGCCGAGAAGAAGACTTGCGATCGTGAACGACGCGGAAAGTCGACGGTGCATATGCCGACGTTATACGCGCCCGCACTAGCCTGACACGACATGAGCGCCGAGCAGTTGTGTCTCCTGACGGTGCATGCGCATCCGGACGACGAAGCGTCGAAAGGCGCACCGACACTCGCAAAATACGGGTCCGAGGGCGTTCGTACCGTGCTCGTCTGTTGCACGGGTGGTGAAGAAGGCGACGTGAACAACCCTGCGTTGAAAGAACCGGGTCAACCGTTCCACGGCCTCGAACCGCACCAAGAAAAGGCTCTTCTCGCCGAGATGCGACCGAAAGAACTCGCCGACTCGGCGGCGGTGATCGGCTTTCACGCCGTCCACATGCTTGGCTACCGCGATTCGGGAATGCAGGGCGCCGAAACCAACAATCATCCGGACTGCTTCCATATGGCGCCGCTCGACGAAGCGACGGAACGACTCGTTGCAATCATTCGAGCCGAGCGTCCGCAGGTGATCATCACGTACAACGATGATCAGTCGAGCTACCCGCACCCCGATCACATCAAGGTCCACGACATTTCACTCGCTGCTTTTCAGCGCGCCGGCGACCCGATGTGGTACCCCGATGCCGGGCCGGTGTGGCAGCCGTCGAAGATGTACTACACGCTCTGGTCGAAGATGCGTTTGATGGCTCTCCACGACGGAATGCTGAAGCATCGTGGCGAATCGCCCTTCGACGACAAGTGGTTGGCTCGTGCGAACCAGGACTACCGCATCACGACGCGGCTCGAAGTGGCGAACTTCATGTACGCGCGTTCAGGTGCCCTGCGTGCGCATGCAACTCAAATCGATCCGAACGAGCCGTTCTGGTTCGGCCTGACCGACGACCAACTCGCCGAGATCTACCCGTGGGAAGACTGGGTGCTCGCGCGCAGCATCGTCGATGGCCCAACGCCGGGCACATTCGAAGACGATCTTTTCGCGGGCGTGCGCAACGGAAGCCCCGTCATCAACCTCGAACCACTGGAGCGTCTGCCGTGACCAAGTCGAAGACGAAGTCAAGCATCCAGTACCGCGTTGCGAAGGGCAAAAAAGATGAAATCGTCGAAGGCCCCGACGACGCCGACGTCGTTGTGTCGATTGCTGCCGGTGACCTCGAACTTGGCGCCAATGTCGCCTACATGCGGGGAAAATTGAAGTCCACCGGTCACAACGGCGTTCTGCTGAGGGCGCTTGCGAGTGGCGAAATCGATGCGGCGCTCAGCGCGATCGCATCGCGTCTCTGACTTCGCGGTAGCCAATCATCACGGCGCCACTCTGCTCGATTGCTTCGCGCAGTGTGGGGTCGTTCACCACGAAGTTGTGATCTTCGATCCAGCCGAGAGTGACGTCGCCGAGAGCGCGCACCTCGGGCGTGTCGATTGCGGGTTGTACGTGGATCTCGGTGATTCCCGGGCGCAGATTTGCCAGGTCGCCGAGAACGCGTTCGCGGCTTCCGGCTCGCCAATCGTGGTTGAAGTAGTCGGGGAAGGCGATTCCCTCGTCGCGTGCGAGTTGACGGAACGGGAAGCCTGCGTCGGATTCGGCGATCGTTGACGGCAGTCGGATCGGAAGTTTGAAGTCGACGGCAAGCTCGACGTAGATGTCGAAGAACTCGGGGCGCAGTGTGATGGAAGTGAGGTGCGGCGCCAGGTGGGTGACGTCGATTCCCCATGCGATTGCACGTTCGATTTGTGCGCGACATTCACGGCGCACTTCCGTGAGGTCGGCGTGTTCCCAGAGGTCTGCGATGCTTGCGGGGAATCCGCCGTCGCCCGACAGCAGTGAAGGGGCATGGGTGATGGGGCCCCAGCGATAGTTCTCGTGTTCGGCGTTGAGTGTGAGGTGAACACCGATGTCGTCGCCGCGATACATGATGGCGGCGTGTCGCGCCCACGGGGCCGGCACCATCAATGACGCACATGTTGCAACGCCCTTTCGCAGGGCTTCGTAGACGCCGACATTCGCCGCATGGCACGAGCCAAGGTCGTCGCACGAAAGGATGACGGCTTTCGCATCGGAAGGCAGACCCATCGCCTTCAGAAGTTCCGCGTCGTGCGATTGCGTCATCATCACAAAACTAGCCGCACGCACCCCACAACCCTCGTGCGTTGCGCTGAGCTTCCCATGCAGCTGCCGCAAAGTCGCTTTGATGGGTCGTGTTTGGTGGAAACGGGTACGGACGTGCATAGCCGAGCCGCACGAGTTCAAGGTTGTAAAAGACGTTTGTGTCGGCGAGAAACACGTAGGCAAGGAGGCGGCCGTACCTGTCGCGCGCCTCGACATCGCGCACCAGTCGAACTTTCGTGCCCGGCTCGAGCGAGTGTTTGGTGAAGTCCGATGCTTCGGGACCGAAGCACTGCACGCCCTTCGTCGGGTGCACGGTCTCCGGGGTGTCGACGCCGATCATTCGGATCTTTTCCGTCGAACCGTCAATCCGTACGGTGAACGTGTCGCCGTCGGAAACGGAAACGACGACCCCGACATTCGCCGGAGTCGTCGTTTCGGAATTCTTCGATGAATTGGCGAGCGGGTTGCTGCAACCCGCGACAGCGAGCAGAGCGACGCAGAAGGCCGCGCAGAGCGCCGTTGCTTTCGTCAGATGCGCTCGATCAGCGTTCCCGTTCCGAGGCCGCCACCGCAGCACATCGAGATGATGCCGTAGCGGCCACCCGTGCGCTCGAGTTCGTACAGCGACTTCGTCATGAG
>JBEBAF010000090.1:0-3629 GCA_041159045.1 Actinomycetota bacterium | reverse complement strand
CTTCGAAGGTGGGCGTCCGCTTTTCCATGAATGCGGCGACGCCCTCTTGGAAGTCCTTGGTCCGGAAGAGCGGAAGCAGTTGGAGGAACACGTGGTGGATGTTCTGCTCGAAGGTCTCGGTCTCCGCGGCACGCATCATCCGCTTGATTGCGCGCACGGCAAGCGGCGCATTCGAGGCAATCTCGACCGCAAGTGTTCTGGCCTCGTCTTGCAGTGAATCTGCCGAGAACACGTGATTCACGAGTCCGAGTTCCAATGACTCGGACGCGGTCAATGTGCGACCCGTGAAGGAGATCTCAGCAGCCTTCGCGTATCCAACCATTCTGGGTAGCAACCAGGTGCCTCCGCTCTCCGGAAGGATTCCGCGCTTGGCGAATCCGGGGTTCAACTTGGCAGTGTCGGCGGCCAGGCGAATGTCGCAACCGAACGCAAGGTCGAGTCCGTAGCCCGCGGCTCCACCGTTGAGAGCACAAATGGTGGGCGTGTCGAGATTGTGAAGAACCACCGGCGGAGCGTTGCGTATGTCGAACTCTCCTGCGGAGGCTCCGATATTTCCCATGTTGCCCAACGAGTCTTTGGGGCCGCTCATTTGGGCGGCAAGATCGAGCCCGGCGCAGAAGGCGCGACCCGCTCCGGTGAGGATGATGCAGCGGACGTTCGGGTCGTTGTCGCCTTGCAACAGGGCAGCGGACAACTCGTCGAGCATGCGGCTCGAAATCGTATTGAGCCTTTCCGGAGCATTGAGTGTGATCGTCGCAATGTGCGAGTCGACGGCGTAGAGAACTTCTTGGGAACTGTCGCTGGAAGCCATGACCTGAAGTTAATCGTCAGGAGACGGTGCGCTGAACAAGAACATGCCCGAATGTGCGACGATGAGGACATGACGGAAGACCTTCGACCCATTTCAACGCGCGTCAGCCGACTGCTCGGTGTCGACTACCCCATCGTTCAGGCCCCGATGGGTTGGATCGCGCGATCCCAATTGGCTTCCGCCGTATCCAATGCCGGAGCGCTTGGAATCATCGAGACGTCATCCGGCGATATGGATGCGATCAAGAGTGAAATCGCCACGATGCGACGACTCACTTCGCGCCCGTTTGGCGTGAACATCGCACAACTCTTCGTACGCGATGAAAGCATCGCCGACTTTGTCGTCGAACAAGGGGTGCGTTTCGTCACCACTTCCGCCGGCGACCCGACGAAGTACACGGCCCGACTCAAGGCGGCAGGGCTCGTTGTCTTTCACGTCGTCCCAACTCTGTCTGCGGCACTCAAGGCCGTCGACGCAGGCGTCGACGGTTTGGTCGTCGAAGGAGGCGAAGGCGGTGGCTTCAAGAACCCCAAAGACGTGTCGACGATGGTGTTGCTCCCCCTTGTCGCAGAAAATGTCGACGTTCCCATCATCGCGGCGGGAGGAATCACCGACGGCGCCTCGATGGCTGCCGCGTTCGCACTCGGCGCCGAGGGAGTGCAAATGGGCACTCGGATGGTGTCGAGCCTTGAATCACCCGTGCACGACAATTGGAAGAAGGCGATCGTTGGTGCGGCAGAAACCGACACGGTTTTCTTGAATCGTTTCTCGCGACCGGCCCTCCGTGCCTTGCGCACAGCCAGAACCACCGAGTTGGAAAAAGCCGAGCATGTCGGCATGGACCAGTTCGCCCGCACCCAGGATTTGTATTTCGGCGGCGACCTCGAGGCTGCGATCGCGCTCACCGGTCAGGTGGCTGGCCGCATCACCGAAATCAAACCTGTTGCTGAAATCATCAACGAAACCGTTGCGGGGTATCACGCAACGATCAAGCGTCTATCGGACTTGAACGCGACGCACTGACGAGGTCGCAGCGAAGACCAAATCGACGAGAGCGAGGCATACACCTGCGGCGAGGGCAATGTGGCAGGCGACGAGGAAAGCCGGAACGTCGGCAAAGTACTGCACGTATCCCACGAGTGCCTGCAGAAGCGCTACACCCAGCAAGATGCGCACTTTCTCGGCCATCCGCAAAGCATCAGCCGTCGACTGCTTGCGAGTCCGAAGAAGCAACCACACGATCGCAGCGATGGTTGCAATCACCGAAATGCTGTGGACCCTCGCCACTGAACTGATCGCGAATCCAAACCTCACCGCGTCTTCGTCGCCGGCGTGGGGCCCCGAGGCCGTCACGACGGTGCCGGTGACGACAGCGCACAACCCGAGTATCGCGACGGTGAGAATTGCCGGATCGAGACCACGGAAACGACCGCGCCCGCCATGTGCAACCGGCTCGTCGCGATCGGCGAGGCGATGTAGCCACAAGGCATTGGCGAGGAGAATCATCGAGACGAGGAAGTGGGCCATGTTGGCCCACGGGTTCAGTCCCGTGAGAACCACTATTCCGCCGATGACGATCTGAGCCAAGACTCCGGCGACAAGGCCCAACGAGAGTCGCGTGAGCGTTCGCCGTCGCGTCGGCAGAAGCAAACTTCCCAAAACGGCCAACGCGACACTCAGGGATACGACTCCGGTGAAGAGTCGATTGATCTGTTCGATCGCGCCATGACCCGTCGAAACATCGATGAAGCGCTCTTTCGAGCACCGCGGCCAATCAGCGCAGCCGAGGCCGGATCCGGTGAGCCTGACCAATGCACCGGTGACGACGATGACGTAGAGCGAAGCGAGTGATGCGCGTGTGACCTTCAGATAACCCGACGGTGACAGGGTCCGCCTCATGATCGCCAAGACAGTCGACCTTTGATCCCGTAATTACGGAGGATGAGCGCTCGGGACGGCGAGATGACGGCGAACACGTGGGAATCCGCGGCCGGTCCTCCGGGTTCGAACAAGTTGCAGTCGTAGCCCATCTTGTCCCACAAGCCTTCTCGGCCGGGCGTGTCGTCGACGATCTTCGCTGATCCCCACAACATGCACGAATCCCAATCGGTGTCGGCCCCGACACCAAAGTGCACACAGACACGTGGATTGGTACGAAGATTCGCAACCTTCGCTTCATGACTGGCGAGAAAGGCAAGAAGCGTTGACCCATTCCACGACACCGTGACCGGAGAAACGTACGGGGTGCCCGACGGTGAGACAGTGGCCAGAAAGGCGTTCCTTCCGAAACGAAGGGATTCGGACTTCAGGTTCTCGAACGTCAGGGTGCTGTCCACCTCGGTAAGGCTATGTTTTCCCCTGTGAAGCGACAAACCGTCGAAGAGCGACGGGAAGAGATCCTCGAGACCACTTGCCGTGTTGTTATCGAGCGTGGATTCGCCGGAACGCGTGTCGCCGATGTTGCACAGCGCTTGGGAATTTCCAACAGTCTCATTCACTATCACTTTGAATCGAAGGAATCGCTTCTCGCCGAAGCCTTTTCGCACTACGCGCGAAAGTCACTGCAAGAATGTGAAGAGTACGTTGCCGAGGCGCCGACTGCTTCCGAGCAGCTCGCTCGAGCCATCGAAGATTTCGTGCCGGAAGGCAGCGCCGACCTTGAATGGATGTTATGGATCGACGCATGGGGTGAAGCGCTCCGTAACCCGCTCATGCGCCGCATCAGCCAAGAACTAGACGAGCGTAGCAACGCTCTCGTCGAAGGAATACTGCGGAAAGGCAACGCAGACGGCGAGTTCAATTGCACCGATCCTCGTTT
>JBEBAF010000089.1:0-12011 GCA_041159045.1 Actinomycetota bacterium | reverse complement strand
CAGTCATCGTCACCGAAAGTTTCTCTGTCCGAGATCAACGTCTCGAACCCCGAGTTCTGGCTACAAGACCGCGCCTGGCGCTACGCCGCATTCAAGACCCTCCGGGACGAGTCTCCGTACCACTTCTTCGAGGAATGGGAATTCGAGAACTCCCCCATCCCCCGCGGTCCCGGCTACTACGCGCTCACCCGACATGACGACATCTGGCACGTCAGCCGCCATCCCGAACTCTTCTGCAGTGGAAAGGGATCGAACATCGGTGACCTGACCGTCGAGTTGAATGAGTTCTTCGGGTCGATGATCAACATGGACGACCCGAAACACTTCCGCCTGCGGTCGATCGTGTCGAGGGGTTTCGCGCCACGCGAGATCCGCCGGGTCGAGGAGTACGTGGTCACGAAGGCGAAGGAAGTCGTCGACAACGTTCTCGAACGCTTCCCGGGTGGTGAGTGCGACTTCGTCGAGGAGATCGCTTCACGGTTCCCCCTCGAGATCATCTGCGAGATGATGGGAATTCCCCGAGACGACTACAAGCAGATCCTCACCTGGACCAACACGATTCTCGGTGTCGGTGACCCCGAACTTGTGACCGGCCTCGACGACCTGCTGAACGCGGGCTTGAGCATGTTCAACTATGCCCAGGCACTGGGCGAAGATCGCGTCAAGAATCCGGTCGACGACATCACGTCGGTGATGATGAACGCCGAGGTCGACGGCCAACGACTCACCTCTCAGGAATTCGGGTCGTTCTTCATTCTCCTCGTCGTCGCCGGCAACGAAACCACGCGCAACGCAATCAGCCACGGAATGAAGCTGCTCACCGACCATCCCGACCAGCGCAAGATTTGGTTCGACGATTTCGACACCCACACGAAGTCGGCGGTCGAGGAAATCGTTCGCTACTCCACCCCCGTCATCCACTTCCGCCGCACGGTCACCGAGGACACCGACATCAACGGCTTCCCGGTGAAAGCCGGGGAAAAGGTGGTCATGTGGTACGCCTCGGGCAACCGCGACGAGCGCGTGTACGAGAACCCTGACGCCTTCTACGTTCGTCGCGACATCAACCCACCACAGGTCGGTTTTGGTGCCGGTGGCCCGCATTTCTGCCTCGGTGCCAACCTGGCTCGTCGTGAAATCGCCGTCATGTTCGATGAAATTCGCCGACGACTTCCCAATCTCCGGATCACGGGCGAGCCCGCCTATCTGCAGAGCAACTTCATCAACGGCATCAAGCGCATGCCGTGCAGCTTCAAGTAACCGCTAGCCGCGCTTCTTGTGGGCCAGACCGGCCAGCACTTCCATCACCAATCGATGCGCCACATTGACGGTGCAGTCGGCATGGTCGTATGGCGGCGCCACTTCCATGACGTCGAAGCCAACCAGTGACGTTTCGATCGCGATGCGCCTGAGTGCGCGCAACATGTCGATGCTCGCGATTCCGCCCGGCTCTGGGGTACCCGTTCCCGGCGCGAATGCCGGATCGAGTGAATCGATGTCGACACTGACGTAGATGTGATCAACGCCGTCGCTGGCTTCGGCAATCGCATCGGTGATCACAGCGTCGAGGCCGCGACGATGCACCTCGTCCATCAAGTGCCACTTCATCCCTTGGTCACCCATCCACTTCCACACATCCGCACCCGGCCAGTAACCACGTAGGCCGATCTGCACGAAGTTCTTCGCGGGGATCGCACCACTTTCGATGAGACGGCGCATCGGGGTTCCATGACTTGCGAGGTTGCCATCGATCGTGTCGGCGGTATCGGCATGCGCATCGAAATGAATCATGCCAACGCGACCAAAGCCGTGCTTTTCGGCGACCGCGGTCGCGGCCGGCCACGTAATGGTGTGGTCGCCACCGAGAACGATCGGAATGATTCCGAGGTTCACCACCTCTGCGACCTTCTTCTTCACGTTGTCGAGGCTTGGCTCGACCATGCCGTGCGGGCAGTAGGCGTCACCTGCATCGACCACTTCAAGGTGATCGAAAATCTCGATGCCAAGATCGAGGTGATACGTGCCCGGCTCGTAGGCGTTGGTGCGGATTCCCCGCGGACCGAAACGTGCACCCGGGCGATTCGTCGTACCAAGGTCGAAAGGCGCACCAACGACCGCGACGTCAGGGGCCCATTCGGCGAGCATGCCCACATCGACCACGAGGGGTCGCTGGGCGAAAGTCAGGGTGCTGCCAAAGACGTAGCCAAGCTCCAACTGTTCGCGGTATCCGGGTGGCAGTTCGCGCTTCACCTACCGAACCCTAAGGCTTCTCGGTGCAGGATGTAGCAAATACCGAGTCATTTCGCACCGAGAACCCTTGGGAGAGTTCTCGGTGCGGAAACGGTCAGAATGCGCGCGGCAGCGCGCCGAAAAACCTCAGGAGCAGCCGGAGGTGGAACCACACGATGGGCACGCATGGCATGAGCCGGCGCGCTGCATCTGGACTCCACACTGCATGCACATCGGGGCGTCACTGTGCTTGATTGCGGGACGCTCGAGGCCGGCAGCCGGTGAGTGATCGGTGCTCGGTGCTTCGGGTGCAAGGCCGTACTGCAACTGCGCGGCGAGTTCATCGACCGACGGAACCGACTTCGGGTCGGCAACGACTTCCGAACCCATGCTGGTTTCGATGATGGTCTCTTCGACACCGGGCAGGGTGGGCTGCAAACGCTCGTCGCGGCTGAAGATGCCGAGTTCGGCGCGCTCGTCGTAGTTCAGGTACTCGAGGCCGAGGCGACGGAATAGGTAGTCCATGATCGACGACGCGATACGAATGTCCGGATCGTCGGTCATGCCTGCGGGCTCGAAGCGCATGTTGGTGAACGCCTCGACGAACGCGCGCAGCGGCACGCCGTACTGGAGGCCGTAGCTGATGCTTTTCGCGAAGGCATCCATGATGCCCGACAGAGTGGAGCCCTGCTTCGACACGGTGAGGAAGACTTCGCCGGGACGGCCGTCTTCGTATTCACCGATGGTGGCAAAGCCCTTGCAGTCGGCAACGCGGAACTCGAAGGTGCGGCCACGACGTGAACGCGGAAGCTTCTGGCGCACCGGCTGGGCGACCACGCGCTCGACGATCTTCTCGACCACGGTTGTTGCGGCGGCAACCGGAGTTGATGCTGCTGTGTCGGCCTTGTCGTCGTCTTTCTTCGCGGTCGACAGCGGCTGGGCAACCTTGCAGTTGTCGCGGTAGATGGCAACGGCCTTCAGGCCGAGCTTCCACGACAGTTCGTGGAGCTTCTCGATGTCTTCGATCGTTGCTTCTTCGGGCATGTTCACGGTCTTCGAGATGGCACCCGACAGGAACGGCTGCACCGCACCCATCATGCGCACGTGACCCTCGTAGTGGATCGTGTTGTCGCCCATCGAGCATGCGAAGACGGCGAGGTGCTCGGGCTTGAGCGCCGGCGCACCGATGATGCTCTTGTTCGTGTCGATGTAGGCGATGATGTCGCTGATCTGCTGGTCGGTGTAACCGAGGCGTGTGAGTGCGCGCGGAATGGTTTGGTTGACGATCGACATCGTGCCGCCGCCGACGAGCTTCTTGATCTTGACCAAACCGAGGTCGGGCTCGATGCCGGTGGTGTCGCAGTCCATCATGAGACCGATGGTGCCGGTGGGTGCCAACACGCTGGCCTGGCTGTTGCGTACGCCGTACTCTTCACCGTCGCGAACCGCGGCTTCCCATGCCTCGCGACCCGCCTCGAGCAGATCGGCCTGAACGACGTTGTCGTTTTCGATTTGGTACGACGCATCACGGTGCATGCGCAACACGTTGAGCATGTACTTCTCGTTCTCGGCAAAGCCCGCGAACGGACCCATGCGGCTGGCGGTGCGTGCCGACGTGGCGTACGAGTGACCGGTCATCAACGACGTGACGGCGGCGGCCCAAGCGCGGCCTTCCTTGCTGTCGTAGGGCAAACCGAGCGCCATCAAGAGCGCGCCGAGGTTTGCGTAGCCGATGCCGAGCTGACGGAACAAGCGGCTGTTTTCACCGATCTTCTCGGTCGGGTAATCGGCGCGACCAACGAGAATTTCCTGGGCGGTGAACACAACTTCGACGCTGTGCTTGTAAGCCTCGACATCGAAACGATCGTTCTCGTCGAGGTACTTCAACAGGTTCATCGACGCGAGGTTGCACGCCGAGTTGTCGATGTGCATGTATTCCGAGCACGGGTTCGAACCGTTGATGCGGCCCGTTGCGTGCGCGGTGTGCCACTTGTTGATCGTGGTATCGAACTGCAGACCGGGGTCGGCGCACTCCCACGCGGCGGTGGCGATTTGACGCCACAGATCGCGCGCACGAATGGTCTTGACGGCCGAACCGTCGGTGACGGCCTTCATGTTCCAGTCGCGGTCTTCGATGACTGCATTCATGAAGTCATCGGTGACGCGCACAGAGTTGTTGGCGTTCTGGTACTGAATCGAGAACGAGTCGGCGCCGTCGAGGTCCATGTCGAAGCCGGCATCGCGCAACACGCGGGCCTTGCGCTCTTCCTTCGCCTTGCACCAGATGAACTCTTCGACGTCGGGGTGATCGACGTTCAAGATGACCATCTTCGCTGCACGACGGGTCTTGCCGCCCGACTTGATTGTTCCCGCGCTGGCGTCGGCGCCGCGCATGAACGACACCGGGCCGGATGCCGTGCCGCCGCCCTGGAGATGTTCGTAGCTCGAGCGAATGTTCGACAGGTTGATGCCCGAACCCGAGCCGCCCTTGAAGATGGTTCCCTCTTCGCGGTACCAGTTGAGAATTCCGGCCATGGTGTCTTCGACGGCGAGGATGAAGCACGCGCTTGCCTGCTGGGGAACGCCCTTCACACCGATGTTGAACCACACGGGGCTGTTGAACGCCGCACGCTGGGTGACGAGGATGAACTTCAGTTCGTTACGGAATGCTTCGGCCTCGTCGGCATCGACGAAATAGCCGCCCTCGATACCCCACGTCGTGATGGTGTCGGCGACGCGGTCGATGACCTGACGCAGCGAGGTCTCACGCTCGGGCGTTCCGAGCGTGCCGCGGAAGTACTTCTGGGCAACGATGTTGGTGGCGTTCAGCGACCACGACGCGGGAATCTCGACGTCTTTCTGCTCGAAGGCAACCGAGCCGTCTTTCCAGTTCGTGATGCGCGCATCACGACGATCCCACTCGACGGTGTCGTAAGGGTGAACACCCGGGGTCGTGAAGTGCCGACGAATCCCGATGGACAACCGGTCCGGAGCGAGTGACATTTTCTTCCTCTTTCGTGTCTTGCGTGGTGGGCCGTATGGCGAGAACTGAGTAACGAATGCTTCTGGGTTGTTGTGACTGGCGTCACTGGCGCTCACTGCATTGGGAGCGCACTGAACCACAAGATGTTGTGGTCATCCGCCCCCATTGCGGTGTTGACCACAACTGGTTGTGTAATTACATCATTGTGCTTAACCCTTTGTCAACGATTACCGAGACCCGGGACATTTGTGAGTAAGAAGTCACGTCCTCGGGGGTCGAACGATACGGACTCACCCCTGTGTGGAGGAAGTGGATAACCGTGTGAATTTCCCCTTTTATCAGGGGATGCACCTGTGGATGACTGTGGACGGTCAGCCTGCGGAGAGCGCCACGGGGATGCCGTTCAAGACACTGGTACCGGAAATCGGGTCGTAGAGGTCTTCATCGGTGAGAACGTTGGAATTCACACCCGCGTACTCCCCTGCGACGCCGAGTCGGCTACCGGGCACACCGTGGCCCCATCCATGCGGCAACGACACGACACCTGGCCGGATGCCGTCGGTGACTTCGGCCGGCGCGATGACCTCACCGACCCGACTTTTCACCCTCACGACCTGACCATTCGAGACACCCAACGACGCGGCATCGGCCGGGTTGATCTGCAGCGTGCAGCGCGGCTTGCCCTTCACCAGTACTTCGATGTTGTGCATCCACGAATTGTTCGAACGCACGTGACGTCGACCAACGAGCATGAACGGCTCGGCATTCGTCGTGTTCGCGTGTACCCACAGTCGGTCAAGATCTGCAATGAATTCGGCGGGCGCGAGTTCGATCATTCCCGACGCCGTGCGCAGCACCTCGGGAAGACGTGGCTGAAGTGGCCCAAGGTCGACGCCGTGAGGATTGTCGCGCAGCTTGCGAAGCGAAAGGCCGTCGGGGGCTGCACCGAATGCATCTCCGTACGGGCCGGTGCGCAACATGAAATCGACCATGCGAACCGAACCTCGATCGCCCGAAGCCGCCAAGGCCTCGAGGATTTCCTCGGAGTCACGCCCGCAGATGTTTGAGGTCGAATCGCGCACAGCACTTTCGACCATCGAACGAATCACCCCTTCGTCGACGACTGAAACGTCGCCATCCGCACCGGCACCCTGCGCGATCATTCCGACCTTCGCGAGGATCTCCCATTCGTCAGGGTGGTCGGGATCCTTTTCGAGAACGGGATCACTGAAGTTCGCAACGTTACGTACGGCGAAAGCGAGAAGGAAAACGTCGTAGTGCGCGCGCTCGAGATGTGACGGCGGCGGGAGGATCACGTTCGCGTGCCGGGTCGTTTCGTTGAGATAGATGTCGACGCTCACCATAAAGTCGAGCGACTCCAACGCACGATTGATCTTGTCGCTGTTCGGGGTAGACAACACCGGATTTCCCGCAACGGTGAGCAGTGCACGAATACGTGAGTCTTCATTCGTCAACATCTCATCGGCCATCACCGCAACCGGATATTCGCCCATCAGTTCGGGCAGATCCTTCACCCGCGTGCGTCCCTTTCCATAAGAGAAGCCCCGGCCGCGACCGGGCGCGCCTTTCGTCGTGGTTCCACCCGCAGCAGGAAGTGTGAAAAGTGTGCCGCCACGACGATCGAGGTTGCCCGTGAGCACGTTGACGACATCGATCAACCATGAAGTCGTGGCGCCGAATGCAGTGGTGGTGGTGCCGATGCGTCCGTACACGGCGGCACTCGGTGCCGCGGCAAGGTCGCGCGCGACTCGTCGAATCGTTGCCGATTCAACTCCGCAACGTGCCTCGACTGCTTCGGGACTGAACCTCGCGAACGCGGCGCACACGACGTCGAGATCGTTCACATGAACGGCGAGCTGCTGCGGCACGTTCACGAGATTTTCTTCGACCAACACGTGGACGATGGATGCGAGGAACAATGCATCGCCGTTCGGAACGATGGCAATCCATTCCGAGGCCTTCTCGGCGGTTTCGCTCCGGCGCGGGTCGACAACGACGACTTTGCCACCACGCGATTGAATCGCCTCGAGTCGGCCCGGGAAATCCGGTGCGGTGCACAAGCTGCCGTTCGATGCGTACGGATTCGCGCCGAGCATCAGCAAGTAATCCGTGTGGTCGATGTCGGGAATCGGGACCGATTGCACCGTACCGAACATGAGAGCCGATGCCATCTGCTTCGGTGCTTGATCGACGCTCGACGCGCTGAAGCGTTGCTTCGTTCCGATTCCTTGCAAGGCCACGCGGTTGTGCGTCATCGAACCCAGGTTGTGTGCGCCCGGATTTCCGAGATAAGTGGCGACGGCTTGACGGCCGTATGTGTTGATCACCGATGTGAGTCCGCGTTCGACTTCACGCCACGCTTCTTCCCAGCTCACCTCGACGTGACGACCATCGCGCTTGACGAGCGGCCGGCGCAAACGGTCGGGGTCGTCGTGTAGTTGACGCAACGTACTGCCCTTCGGGCAAATGAAGCCCTTCGAGAAGACATCGTCTTTGTCACCTCGAATGCGTGTGACAACCCCGCCTTTCACCGTGATCTCGAGCCCACAAGTCGCCTCGCACAAAGGACACGTCCTGTATGCCACTCCATCGGTGATCGCCATCGCCTGTCTGCTCCCCCGTTGCCGTACATCCGCTGTCAGCCCGCCTTGCCGACTCAATAGGCTCGACGGTGCGTGAAACTTCTCTACTCCTACCACGATTCCCTTGGCCCGGTCGGACGAAGCATCACGGCCGACGAGGCCTACGGTTCACCGCGCCCCACACCCCGCGACCCACGCGGAGAGCGACCATGGGTTGGCATGTGCATGGTCGCCGGAATCGACGGCTCGACAGTGGTCAATGGCTCGTCGCAGGCGCTGTCGGGCGATGCAGACCGCAGCGTGCTCGTTGCACTGCGCCGCGCCGCAGACACGGTTCTGGTTGGTGCGGGCACCGTGCGCGACGAGGGCTACGGTCCACCGTCCAAACCCGGGCAGCGCATTGCTGTTGTCAGTCGATCGGGCCGCGTCGATGTTTCGACACCCCTCTTCGCTTCCGGCGCTGGCTACCTGGTTTCATCCGACACGGCCGGTCTCTACGCGATGGTTGCTTCACTCGGCGGTCCGTTCGTTCAATTGGAAGGCGGCGCCGGCCTCAATGCCTCGCTGACCGATGCCGATGTGGTCGACGAAATCAATCTCACGATTTCACCCAACGTCACGGGCGGAAATGGCCCTCGCCTCACCCGCGGTGCAAGCGACGTGCTGCAACGGTTCGATCTTCATCACATACTCGAAGACGACGGGTTCGTCTTCCTGCGCTACGTACGTCGACGCTGAGCGCGTCAGTTCTTTTCGAGCAGCGCGAGTTCGCGCCGGAAGTCGGCTGCCTGATCGAAGTTCTTGTAAACACTCGCGAAACGCAAGTACGCAACTTCATCGATCTGCCGCAATTGCTCGAGCACTGCATGGCCAACCTGTGTGGAGGTGACGTCGGTGCCGATGCCGCGGAGCATTTCTTCCACTCGGTCGGCGAGCGCTTCAATGGCCTCTTCGTCGACGGGACGCCCCTTGGTGGCCGCACTGACACCCGCCACGACCTTGGCGCGATCGAACGGCACGCGGGTACCGCTGCGCTTGGTGACCATCAGAGGAACCTCTTCGAGACGCTCGCGGGTGGTGAAGCGGTACCCACACAGGGGGCACTGGCGGCGACGGCGAATCGAGGCACCCTCTTCTGCGGCACGCGAATCAATGACCTTCGTGTCGTCAGAGGGGCACACCGGGCAGTGCATGCCTCCATCGTAGGGAGACACGCCGAATTGCAGCGGGACTGCGCCGAAACTAGGGAATTCGTATGACCTGGCCGGCGGCAATTTCTGCGCCGTTCAGTTCAACGAGGCGATCGACGAGATCCATCACATTGCCCTGCGGAGCGAGGCGATGTGCGATTGCCCACAGTGTGTCGCCCTGCACGGCCACAACCGAACGGGGCATTTCAATACCGCCCGAGTGCGGACGCTCGGCGACTGCACCGCGGGCAAAGAGACCGCCGCCAATGGCGAGACCGAGAACGACGGCGACCGCCGCGCGTCGTCGGGCGTACACCCGTTGACGCGACACAGCCGAACGAACGGGGCGGGCAAAGCTGACGGGCTGGGGGTGAAGTGCGAGGGCCATGGGATCTCCTGTACTGACGGGCGGGTGGAACGTGGAGGGAACCTAACGAACGGGTGTTCGTTCAACGTACCGAACACCCGTTCGCATGTCAAGGGTTGGGGCGAACAAATGTTTGATTGGGACTACGAACAGGCGTACGCTTGGGTCATGTCCGAATCGCTCACCACCCGCCAAAGGGCCATCCTCGAGTTCATCGACTCCAACATGCGCGAGCGGGGCTATCCCCCGTCGGTGCGTGAAATCGGCGAGGCCGTCGGCCTGAACAGCCCGGCCACGGTGCACAACCACCTCGCCACTCTCCAGAAGCTTGGCTACCTGCGCCGCGACCCCACCAAGCCCCGTGCGCTCGAGGTGCGATTCGACTCCAGTATCGGCGTTGCGATGGAACGCCGCCCTGCCCGCCACGTACCGCTCGTTGGCGACGTCGCCGCGGGCACCGACGTCCTCGCGAACGAGAACGTCGAAGAACTCATCCCTCTCCCCGTCGACTTCACGGGCGAAGGCGAACTCTTCATGCTGCGGGTACGCGGTGACTCGATGATCGACGCCGGAATTCTCGATGGTGACTTTGTCGTGGCACGTCAAGAAGCAAACCCAAAGAACGGCGACATCGTTGTGGCGGGAATTCCCGGCGACGAAGCAACCGTCAAGACCTTCAAGAAGTCAGGCAACACCGTCACTTTGTTGCCGTCGAATCCAAGGCTCGAACCAATGGTCTTCCCTGCCGCCGATGTTTCCGTTTTCGGCAAGGTCGTCACGGTCTTGCGTCGCCTCTAACGACGTCGTACGCGCAGTAACAGCGCAAACAAAAACACGCCGAGAATCAACACGACTCCCGCGGCCACGCGCCACGGTTTGCGCACGTCGAACACGTTGTCGCCGATCGCAATCGCAGCTTCACGCGAATCAGCAACCACGCCCACGATCACGGTTTCCCCCGCACGCCCCGAAAAACGCGACGTCAACAAACCGCCATGTCGTCCGAAGTCGTAACGACGATTCGGGTCGACCTCCACCATCGACCGTTCAACGCCCGCCGGCGTCGCTACGGCAAATCCGAGTACGGGAAATCCGTGCGGGTTCGACATCAAACGTCCGACGTTCGAGCAATCGGCGGTGTTGGGCATCGGCACCGGGCCGGCCTCGACGTAGACGAAGTAGTTCCCCGTGCGATTCAGCGTGACGGGAACACGACAACCAGCGCTGACACGCACCATCGCCGCGGCAGTCTCACGCGCACGAGAGTTTCCGTGGGAAAACAACGCACCGGCTGAAAGCGCACTCACAACGAGCAACAACACGCCAACCCACCGCGCAAACCTCTCACCCTTCTCGTCGGAACCCACCGGAGTCGACGGCGGGTTCTCCCAGCGCGTGTTTGGATCGGGTGCCGGAAACGACGGAACGTCGCTCATGAGTGGCTCACGGAAGTGCGACGCCCAAGCGGCGTGCCATCAACGCAATCCTGTCGTCGGGCTGAACAACGGCGATACGCACGTTGTTGGCACCACCCGCACCGTAGAAATCACCGGGGCTCACGAGGGTTCCGGCCTGCTTGGCCAAGCGCTCGGCGAATGCCCACCCGTCTTGAGCATCGAACCACAGGTAGAAGCCACCCTCAGGCATGTCAATTGAAAGCCCGGACCACGTTCCAACCACGTGGCGCACGGTTTCGAGGCGGCGGAGGTACGTGTCGCGCTGCACAGCGACATGCGCGTCGTCATTCAGCGCTGCAACGCCGGCGGCCTGCGCCGGACCGGGCAGCATCATCCCGACGTGTTTGCGCACCTCTTTCAGATAGTCGACGATGTCGTGATCGCCCGCATAAAAGCCAACACGCACGCCCGCGAGGTTTGATCGCTTCGACAACGAATGAACCGCGACCACGCCCTTCTGAGAATGTTGAAGCGCCGACTGCGGCGACGTATTCCAGGTGAATTCCGCATAGCACTCGTCGCTGAAGACCGGAACGCCCTTGCTGCTTCCCCACTCAACCGCTCTGCCGAGATCATCCAAGTATCCGGTGGGATTGCTCGGACTGTTCACCCACAGCATCAATGCGCGCGCGGCATCGTCGGCAGAAATGGCGTCAAGATCCATCGTTCCATCGGCACGCATCGGCACGGGAACGGGTCGGCAATTGGCGAGGATCGCGCCCATCTCGTAGGTGGGGTACGCAACCGCCGGATACAGCACCGTGTCCTTCGAAGGTGTCCGCAAACGCAACCAATGCGGTGTCGTGGCGACGAACTCTTTGGTGCCGATGCATGCGGCAACGTCGGACAACGGAACGTCGATGCCGAAGCGCCGCTTCATCCAATCGATAGCGGCGCGACGCAATGGTTCACTTCCGATGCTCGCTGGGTATCCACGTTCCGTGTTCGACGATGAAAGTGCTGCAACAACGGCGGCCAACGGCGGGTCGCACGGCGTTCCGATGGACAGGTCGACAAGGCCGCCGTCCATTTCGCGCCCGTACTTGGCGAACGCGTCGAGCTTGTCGTAGGGGTACGGCGGTGGGACGAAACCCGCGGGGTCAGATCCGAGCGACATCACCCTTCACTCTGCCGTATCGCAGACGTAGTCGCGCAATCGACCGACCGAGGCATCAGAGAGTC
>JBEBAF010000088.1:0-6772 GCA_041159045.1 Actinomycetota bacterium | reverse complement strand
GCGGGTGGAAGTTCGGCGACCTGCTGTTCGAGCTCGCGATCGACGGCGCTGACGAGGTGCGACGACGTGGTGACCAACACGACCGATGAATCGGTGCCGTGTTCTGCCTCGATCAGCAGATCGGCGGCAAGGCGGACCGGGTCGGCAGTTTCATCGGCGATGACGAGGCTTTCGGTCGGCCCGAGAAGCATCATCGTGGCGACACCGTGGCGCTGCATTTCCACTTGCGCACACGTGACGGCCGGACTTCCGGGCCCGACGATCTTGCGAACCGGGGTAATCGTCTGGGTGCCGAAGCCGAGTGCAGCGATACCTGCGGGGCCGTTTGCTCGGTACACGCGTGAAATGCCGAGCATCCGACAGACGACAAGAACTGCAGGGTCGACGTCGCCCTTCGCGCCCGGTTTCGGTGGAACGACGAGCGCAATGTCGGGTACACCGGCAACGACAGCAGGGACGCCGAGTTGGTAGGCGACCGACGGATACGAGGCTTTGCCGCTGGGAACGAAAAGGCCCGCGGAAGAAATCGGCGAGACCTTTTCGCCCGCCACCAAACCCGGCTCTATCTGTGTTTGCCAATTCGACTGACGCTCGAGGAGCACCGTGTTGAATCGCCGAAGGTTGTCGATCGCGTGCGCAATGGCGGCTTCGAGATCGGCCGGCACCTTGGCGGCGGCGATTGCATCGGGCGAGATCGCCAGTTGATCGGGTTGCAGGTAGACACCGTCGAACTTCGCCAAGGCACGACACACGGCATCGTCACCGTTGGTCTTCACGTCGTCGATCAACGCCGCGATCGACTCACGCAGACCCGGATCAAAAATGTCGGCGATACCGCGGGCACACAGCTCGGCTCGTTGGGCCGGGGACATCGATGCCCAGGTCATGGTGCGCAGCACGGTCACGGCGCAAAACCTAGCGGTGCAGGACCGCTCAACCGCTAGGCTTTCTTCACGTTCCCCTCATGCACGCGGTCAGGAGCGTTGAATGCCCGTCACGGTTGTCGTAGGTACCCAATGGGGTGACGAGGGCAAGGCGAAGATCATCGACCTCCTCGCCAAGGATCACTCGCACGTCGTGCGCTACCAGGGAGGCCACAATGCCGGTCACACGGTGGTGGTCGGTGCAGAGAAGTACGCGCTCCAGCTGATTCCGAGTGGCGTGTTGTACGACCATGTCACGCCCGTCATCGGTAACGGAGTCGTGGTCGACCTTCCCACGCTCTTTGCCGAAGTCGACAAACTGGAATCACGCGGAGTCTCGTGCGCGAAATTGCGCGTCTCGAGCCTTGCGCATCTCATCTTTCCGTGGCACCAGGCCCACGACGCCCTGGCCGAAGTACAGCGAGGCGACGCGAAAATCGGCACCACGTTGAAGGGCATCGGCCCGGCATACGCCGACAAGGCCCGTCGTCTCGGTATTCGTGCAGGTGCAGTCCTCGACCCCGCGGCATTCGTTGCGGCCGTGCGGCAGCGAGCCAACGACGAGAATGCGCTGCTCGCGGCGCTCGGCGGTGAGCCGATCAATGCCGACGAGGTGGTCGGGCGGTTTGCCGAGCTCGCCGCGCGTCTTGCGCCGTACATCGCCGACACCGTGAATGATCTCCACGATGCACTCGACACCGGTGCGGAACTCTTGCTCGAAGGCGCACAGGCAACCTTCCTCGACATCGACCACGGCACGTATCCGTTCGTCACGTCGTCGAATCCAATCTCCGGTGGCGCATGCATCGGCACCGGGCTCGGTCCACGAGACATCTCGCGCGTGGTCGGCATCGCGAAGGCTTACACAACCCGCGTCGGCTCCGGACCCTTTCCCACCGAACTCGTCGATGCGTCCGGTGAACCCGACGCGCTCGGTTCGGCACTCATCGAGATCGGTCGTGAATTCGGAACGGTCACGGGTCGTCGGCGTCGCACGGGTTGGCTCGATCTCGTGATGTTGCGTCACGCAGTGCGACTCAACTCGCTCACGGAAATTGCACTGACGAAGCTCGATGTCCTCGATGGATTCGACGAAGTCAAGGTGTGCACCGACTATCGATTGAATGGGTCGGTCATGCGCGGGTATCCCGATCGGGCCGAAGTCCTTGCAACGGTCGAGCCGATGTACGAGACGATTCCGGGTTGGAAGACCACGCTGCGTGGAGCACGGAAGTTCGACGACCTGCATCCGAATGCCCGTGCACTCGTGGAACTCGTCGAACGAAACGTCGGTGTTCCCGTCACCATGGTTGGTACCGGCCCGGAACGCGACGACTGCGTGGTCCGCGGATGATCGAGCGCTACGCGCTTCCCGAAATGGCGAATCTCTTCGCCGACGCAGCCCGCATGCAACGCTGGGTCGACATCGAACTTCTTGCAACCGAAGCGCAGCAGCAACTTGGTGTCGTTCCCGAAGGAACCATCGAAGGTTGCCGTGCGAAGGCCCCGGTCGTCGATGCGCAGTTCGTGCGCGACGTTGCGGAACGTGAAGCGGTGACGAATCACGACGTCGCCGCATTCGTTGATGTCCTTCAAGATCGCATCGGCCTGCCCGCAGGCGCCTACATTCACCACGGTCTGACCAGTACCGACGTTGTGGATACCGCGTGGTGTTGGGCTCTGCGCGATGCGAGCAACCTCATCATCGATGAGTTGACACGTCTCATCGACACCACGGTCGAGCTCGCTCGACGTCATCGCAGCACCTTGATGATTGGTCGAACGCACGGAATTCATGCCGAGCCGACAACGTTCGGCGCAAAGGTGGCGCTTTGGGCGCTCCAACTGAAGCGTGATCTTCAGCGTTGGGTCTCGGCACGCGATGCCGTAGCGGTGTGCAAGCTGTCGGGTGCCGTTGGCACGTATTCGAACATCGACCCGCGTGTCGAGGAATTCGTCGGAGATTCTCTCGGTCTCGTACCCGTGCCGGCCACGCAGGTCATCAACCGCGATCGTCACGCCGAGTTCCTTTGGGCATGTGCTTCGCTGGGTACGACCGCCGAGATGATTGCGATCGAATTGCGCCACTTGCAGCGCACGGAAGTCAACGAGGTTCGCGAGGGCTTTGCGAAGGGCCAAAAGGGAAGCAGCGCAATGCCCCACAAGCGCAATCCCATTTCGGCGGAAACGATCACCGGTCTGTCGCGTGTTCTGCGTGGAAACCTTCAAGCGGGTCTTCAGGACGTTGCGTTGTGGCACGAACGCGACATTTCGCATTCGTCGACCGAGCGAATCGTTCTTCCCGATTCCGCAATGTTGGCGTATTACGTCACCCGTCGTCTCCGCTCATTGTTGTCGAACATCGAAGTCGACCATCAACAGATGCGCCGCAATCTTGATTTGCTCAATGGCGTCGTCTATTCGCAGTCCGCATTGCTCGCGTTGGTTGAGAACGGAATGTTGCGCGACGATGCCTATCGAATCGTGCAGGAACTGTCGCGACGCTCGCTCGAGTCGGGTCGCCACTTCAGGGAAGTGCTGACCACGAGCCTCGACATCAATTTGTCGAACGATCAGATCGGCGACATTTTCGATGAGTCCCGCGTGGTGGCCAACGCCGGTCGCGCTGTTGACGCGCTCGACGATTAGTCGTTGGCCGAAATGCCGGCGCGCTTCAGTACTTGGGCGCCAACGCCGATTTCACGCCATGCCGTGTATGTGATGCCGTTGCGCTCGGAGTAGGCCCTCGCAACTTTGACGAATTGAGATTCGAGTTTCGAGATGTCGGCATTCGCCTTCTTGACCTTCAACTCACGCTCGAGGTCCATGCGCTCTTGCGTCAGGCGCAACTTCGTCACGGTGTCGGCCGTCAGAAGTTCCTTCTTGATCACCGCGAGACGACGCGTGATCGACTCGATCGTCCGCTTGCGGCCACGCTTGGGCTTGTTCGCTTCGACGACATCGAGATAGGTGCGGATGATGCGACCTTCAACGCGGCCCTGGGCAAGGGCTGCCTTGTGGGTTTTGCTCATGGGGGGCTTTTTTGGGGTTCTCTTCGCCGAGTTTGACTTCTTGGCGCCCCCACCTTTTGTTGCATTCACGTTACGAAACTTATCCGATGGGTACGGTTGCGAGCATGACCGATGTCGCAGATCTCCCCCCGCTCGACCCCGCCCGATCGGCACTACGCGCGCATGTGCTCGCCCACGCGGTGCGCCGCGGAGACTTCACGTTGAAGTCGGGGCGCAAGAGCAGCTGGTTCCTCGACACCAAGCAAACAGCTTGTCGACCCGATGGAATCCTTCTGGTCGCCGACGTCGCGCTGAAGATTCTTCCGCAGAATGCAACGGCCATCGGCGGGCTCACCATGGGTGCCGACCCCGTGGCATTCGGCATCGCAGCGGTCGGGGCGACCCGGGGCGTGAATTTGCGCAGTTTCAGCGTGCGAAAAGAGGCAAAGGACCACGGAGTCACAGGCCGATTGGCAGGCGCGATTCAGCCCGGTGACAAGGTCGTGATCACCGAAGACACCGTCACACGAGGCACGTCACTCTTCGAAGCAGTCGAGGTGGTGAAGGCCTTCGGTGCCGAACCCGTGTTCATCACCGTCATCGTTGATCGCGGTGGCACGTGCGCGGCGATGGCCGCCGAAGCCGGAATCCCGTATCAGCCGATGCTGACGGCGCCCGACCTGGGGTTCGACTTCGGAAGTTGATCGTTCAGGTAGATCTGCCGCAGTGGGGCGAAACCATTGAAGCCGATCGCTGAATAGCTGGTTGTGTAGGCGCCGGTCGATGCGATGCGAACAACATCACCGGGCTCGAGAGTCGCGGGAAGTTGATAACCCGCCTTTTCGTAGATGATGTCGGCCGAGTCGCACGTTGGGCCGGCGAGAACGATGTCGACCTTCGGATCGTCATCACGATCGGTAGTCAGTCGATAGCGAATCGATTCGCCGAGTGTTTCGGCCAAGCCACCGAAGACGCCACAGTCGACGTACACCCAGCGACGTGAATCAATGTCGCGGTTGCTCACCAACACCACTTCGGTGTGCAAGGTTCCGGCGTCGGCGACGAGATATCGACCGGGCTCGGCCATGAGGCGCGGCATTGCGTCACCGAATGTCCTGGTCAACGCACGCACGATCGCCTTTCCATATTTGGCAATCGGGGGCATCTCGTCGAGGTAGCTGCCGGGGAAGCCCCCTCCCAGATTCACGAACTCGGGTCGCGAAGTATGACGAGCAACTTCCTCGAAAATGCGGCCCACGATGCGCAACGGTTCGTCCCATGATGCGAGGTTGCGCTGTTGCGAGCCGACATGGAATGACATACCGGTTGTCGCACCACGGCGGCCGGCTTCGATCAAAATGCGCGTCGCGTCGGAGGGGCCGCAGCCGAACTTCTTCGACAATGGCCAGTCGGCGCCGTTGCAATCGTGGAACAGACGAACACAGATCTCTGCATTGGGAACTTCCGCGAGAACCTTCTCGAGCTCGGGCTCGCTGTCGATCGTGAAACGCGTGATGCCCTTCGATGCGGCATACGCAATGTCGCGCTGCTTCTTCATCGTGTTACCGAATGAGATTCGTGATGGTTCCACGCCGTACGACAGGACGAGGTCAATTTCGGGCACACTCGCAACATCGAAACTCGAACCAATCGCAGCGAGTCGTTCGATGACGGGTCCACCCGGGTTCGCCTTCACTGCGTAACACAGTTCGGTTGACGGAAGGGCCGAAGCGAGATCGTGGAATTTTGATTCGACGACGTCGAGGTCGATGAGCACGAAAGGGGTTTGCACGGCGCGCACCATACGCACTGTGCGCGCGCATTTCTACTGACTGATCAGTCGGTCAAAACTGACTGACGCATCGGTCAGTTCATGAAACGTTCAGCCGAAGAGTTGCGTGAACGGAGCGAACCGCGGAATCCGTGGTCGTGGACTACCCGCAAGAAGCCATACGAAGAACATGCCCGCGAACTCAACGAGATGCGTTGATTCTGCACCGAGACTTGCACGATTGAACATGAGATCGAAGATCGACGACAGAGACATGAATGCTGCGAGCGAGGCAACGAATGGCAATAGTCCATACGCACGAGTCGGCTTCCATGCCACGTACAACAGTGCAAACCCCAGCGCCGCGCCGAGCGAGCCGACATGTCGGGCAATGTGCGCGGGCGCGCCGGAATCATCACCGAGGATGAGCGCGGGTATCGCGATGACGAGTTCGGTGAGTCCGATGACTGCGAGCGCCTGACGTACCCATCCGCGTCGACCGAGTCGTGGTGGATGTGCAAATGCAATGACACGCGAAGCCAAGTCGGGAATTGCGTCAACTGCACGAACGCGCAGCATCCGATGCTGAACGCCCAATGATTCGACAAGTGATGTGCAATCGATGCACGATGCGAGATGTTTGGTCAGCCGAACTTCTTCCTCGTCGCCCAGCTCGTTGTCGAACCGTGCAGAGATCAATTCATGAAATGGAGTGCACTCCGCGTCGAATTTCATATCCCATTGTCGCTCGGCGATGCCCTTCGGTTCCCACACGGGTTTGATTCGTTCGATCCGATATTTTGAAGACGTGGATCTACTTCTGCGGACGGCATTGCGTGCACGGGATGGTGATCGTGTCGCACTCGAGGGGTTTCTCCGACTGGTCCAAGCCGATGTGTGGCGCACATGCCGCTACATGGTGGACGAGCAGTCGGCAGACGACCTCGCTCAGGAGGTGTTGGTGAGGGTCGTCAGTTCCTTGCATCGCATTACGGCAGAACACCAGGTGCGTGGGTGGGTTTTGGGAATCGCTCGGCATGTTTGTCTCGACGAGATTCGACGCCGTC
>JBEBAF010000087.1:0-19502 GCA_041159045.1 Actinomycetota bacterium | reverse complement strand
GATGGTCTCGTCAGCCATGTTCGACGTGCTCGATTGCCGGGACGTTTATTTCTCGTCGACGATTTCTGCGTCGACGATGTCACCGTCGTTGCCGGCAGTCGCGCCGCTCGAGGCCTGACCGCTGGCAGAGGTGCCCGCCGCATTCGCGTCGCGTGATGCTGCTTCGTAGAGCTTCTGGCTGAACGCCTGGCTAGCGGTCATCAGCTTCTCCGTCGCGTTCTTGATGGTGTCGACGTCGTTGCCGGTGAGTGCCGCCTTCAAGTCGGCGAGCGGCTGCTCGACGGCCTTGCGCTCATCGTCGGTGACCTTCTCGCCCTGCTCGCGCAGAACTTTCTCGGTCTGATACACGAGCGAGTCAGCGTTGTTGCGCACTTCGGCGTCGGCACGACGCTTACGGTCTTCGTCAGCGTGCGCTTCGGCGTCCTTCACCATCTTGTCGATGTCGTCCTTATTCAGCGACGACTGACCGGTGATGGTCATCGACTGTTCCTTGTTCGTTGCGCGATCCTTCGCTGACACGTGCACGATGCCGTTCGCGTCGATGTCGAAAGTGACTTCGATCTGCGGAACACCACGCGGTGCCGGCGGGAGGTCGACGAGCTGGAACTTGCCGAGTGTCTTGTTGTAGGCGGCCATTTCACGCTCGCCTTGGAGGACGTGAATTTCCACCGACGGCTGCATGTCTTCTGCCGTGGTGAACACTTCGGTACGACGCGTTGGGATCGTGGTGTTGCGCTCGATGAGCTTGGTCATCACGCCACCCTTGGTTTCGATACCGAGTGACAACGGAGTGACGTCGAGGAGGAGAACGTCCTTCACGTCGCCCTTCAGAACGCCGGCCTGCACCGCAGCACCAACGGCGACGACTTCGTCGGGGTTCACCGACTTGTTCGGTTCCTTGCCGGTGAGCGACTGCACGAGATCCTGAACGGCGGGCATGCGTGTTGATCCGCCGACGAGGATGACGTGGTTGATCTGGCCCTTCGAGAGGCCTGCGTCTTTGATGGCCTGCTCGAACGGAATACGACAACGTTCGATGAGATCGCTCGTCATTTCCTGGAACTTCGCGCGCGTCAAGGTTTCGTCGAGGTGCAACGGGCCTTCGGGAGTTGCCGTGATGAATGGCAGGTTGATCTGCGTCTGCTGAACCTGTGACAGTTCGATCTTCGCCTTCTCGGCGGCTTCCTTCAGACGCTGCGCTGCCATGCGGTCGTTGGCGAGGTCGATGTTGTGTGCGGCCTTGAACTGCGCAACCAACCAATCGATGACGCGCTGGTCCCAGTCGTCGCCGCCGAGGCTGGTGTCGCCGTGCGTGCTCTTCACTTCGAACACACCGTCGCCGATTTCGAGGACCGACACGTCGAAGGTTCCGCCGCCGAGGTCGAACACGAGAACGGTTTCGTCTTCGCTTCCCTTGTCGAGGCCGTAAGCAAGTGCTGCTGCAGTGGGTTCATTGATGATGCGCAGAACCTCGAGGCCGGCGATCTGACCGGCTTCCTTCGTTGCGGTGCGCTGCGCGTCGTCGAAGTACGCGGGCACCGTGATGACCGCCTGGGTAACGGTGTCGCCCAGGTACGCCTCGGCGTCGCGCTTCAACTTCATCAATGTGCGGGCGCTGATTTCCTGAGGGGTGTAGCGCTTGCCGTCGATGTCGTCGGACTTCCAGGCCTCGCCCATGTGGCGCTTGACCGAACGGAACGTGCGGTCGGGGTTGGTGATCGCCTGGCGCTTGGCCACTTCACCGACGAGAACCTCGCCGGCCTTCGAGAAGGCAACCACCGACGGGGTGGTGCGGGCGCCCTCGGAGTTGGGGATGACGACCGGGTCGCCAGCTTCGAGCACTGCCACGACGGAGTTGGTTGTCCCGAGGTCGATTCCGACTGCCTTGGCCATTGTCTGTCTCCTTATATCTGGGGGATTTCTGGGGGTTCTGGGTTCTGGGGGTGAACAATTTCTGGAATGAACAAGATCCTGAGTAGGTCTGACTCAACTTTAGAAGTGCATCCCGATGTGTGCAACTCGGGGGACAAAAATCCTGAGTGAAAGTGACTCAAGTCCTACCCCGCCATCGTCAGCGGTCAGAATGGGCGGATGCACGACCTCATCATCCGCAACGCCCAGTTGATCGATGGCACGGGTGCCCCGGCCCGACCCGCCGACATCGCCGTCTCGGGCGGGGTCATCACCGACGTCGCCGAGCGTTTGGTGGGCGAAGCACGCCGCACGATCGACGCCTCGGGCATGGTGGTGACTCCGGGCTTTGTCGACATCCACACGCATTTCGATGGCCAGGCCACGTGGGACCAGGTACTCGCACCAAGTTCCCAACACGGCGTGACCTCGATCGTCATGGGCAACTGTGGCGTCGGCTTTGCTCCGGCGAAGGCAACTTCGGCCGATCACGACTGGCTCATTGGTTTGCTGGAAGGAGTCGAAGACATTCCCGGCACCGCACTTGCCGAAGGATTGACGTGGGATTGGGAAACATTCCCCGACTACATCGCAGCATTGCAACGTCGCGAATGGACGTTGGACGTGGGCACACAGGTGGCTCATGCGCCGTTACGCGCGTACGTGATGGGTGAACGTGGCGCCGACCCGAACGAGGTTCCCACAGCAGACGAGCTCACCACGATGACGCGTGCGGTGCGCGAGGGTTTGCGCGCGGGCGCACTCGGCTTCACGACGAGTCGTACCTACATTCATCGCACGAAGGACGGCGCGCCGCTTGGCACCCGCTTCGCAGGAATCGACGAACTCGCCGCACTCACGTCGGCGTTGACCGACGAAAACACCGGTGTCATTCAGTTGATCTCCGACGCGTACCTCAGTGAAGACGAGGAACTGGCAACGCGAGAGATGGCGTTGATGGAAGAAGTCGCGCGCGCTTGTGGTCGGCCGATGTCAATGACCGTTCAACAACCCATCGATGCGCCCGCACGTTGGAAGCGCATGGTCGATTGGACCATCGATGCATCCGCCCGCGGAATCAACCTGAAAACGCAGATTGCACCCCGCCCGATTGGGGTTCTCCACGGCCTCGATGCATCGATCACTCCGTTCATTCTGTGCCCGACTTTCGGACTCGTCTCGCGGCTCTCGCGTAGCGAGCGCATCGCCGAACTATCGAAGCCCGAGGTTCGCGAAAAGATTCTGCGCGAACACCCCGAACAGTTGGGTCGCGCTTCGGGCGTTCTGCACAACCTGTGTGCCGAGTTCGGATCGCTCTTTCCGATGTCAGATCCCGTTGACTACGAACCGAGCCCCGACTCTTCCATTGCAGCAATCGCCGCACGCGAAGGTCGCACAGCTGCCGAGGTGGCGTACGACTTCCTGCTGCGCGACAACGGGCGCCAACTGCTCTACATGCCGTTGTTCAACTACGTATCGGGCAACCTCGATGCGGTTCGCGAAATGCTGCTGTCGCCACGCTCGGTCATCGGTTTGTCGGATGCCGGTGCGCATTGCGGCGCAATCTGCGATGCATCGTTCACCACGACGGCTCTTTCGCATTGGTCGCGTGATCGCTCACGCGGCGAAAAGTTGCCTCTCGAGTTCATGGTGCACCACGTGACACAGCGCACGGCGCAACACGTTGGTTGGCATGACCGCGGCGTTGTTGCTCCGGGAATGCTCGCCGACCTCAACGTGATCAACATGGACAAGCTCGGTGCGGCACCGCCACGCTTGGTGAACGACCTCCCGGCCGGCGGACGTCGCCTCGTGCAAGACGCCCACGGGTATGTCGCCACCGTGAAGAGTGGCATCGTGACGTTCGAAAACGGCGAACACACCGGCGATCTGCCGGGTCGTTTCGTTGCCGGCACGCGGGGCGCGCCTTCTACGATTCCCGTATGACCGGCACGCTTGTTCTCCTCCGCCACGGCCAGAGCACCTGGAATGAACTCAACCTCTTCACCGGGTGGCACGACGTCGAACTCACCGCGCAGGGAGAACGCGAGGCGGCGGCAGCCGGTGCTTTGATGCGCGAGGAAGGTCTGCGTTTCGACTTTGCCCATACAAGTGTCCTCACCCGCGCCGTCATGACGTGTCACCTTGCATTGCGCGAAATGGGCCAGGTGTGGCTGCC
Source organism: Actinomycetota bacterium (assembly GCA_041159045.1). Lineage (GTDB taxonomy): Bacteria > Actinomycetota > Acidimicrobiia > Acidimicrobiales > Ilumatobacteraceae > F1-20-MAGs119. Next base: position 15,412 of record JBEBAF010000087.1, on the reverse strand, counting down.
CCTCCAACGTCACTGGCGCCTCAACGAACGCCATTACGGCGGACTCCAGGGCCTCGACAAGAAGGCGACGACAGAAAAGCACGGTGCCGAACAGACCAATCTGTGGCGGCGCAGCTACGACGTGCCGCCGCCGCCGGTTGAATCCTCCAGTCCCGAGCACCCCGCGAATGACGCGCGCTATCGGTTCGTCGATCCGAGTGACCTTCCCGCAACCGAGTGCCTGAAAGACGTGGTTGCTCGCGTGCTTCCGTACTGGAACGAGGCCGTCGTACCCCAGCTGAAAGCCGACATGAACGTGCTCGTCACCGCCCACGGCAACAGCCTCCGAGCGTTGGTGATGTACCTCGAGGGAATCAGCGAGGCCCTCATCGCCGAGTTGAACATCCCAACGGGCGTTCCCCGTCGCTACACCTTCGATGCACAAATGAAGGTCGTCGACGTGAGCTATCTCGGTGATGCCGAAGCAATCGCTGCGGCTGCGGCCGCTGTTGCAAATCAGTCGAAGTAACCGATCCACGCGACGACGCGTCAAGCGTCACTGGTGACAATCGACGCAACGGAAAACGGCTCTTCGATTTGGGTTTATGCTGAATACATGGCCTCGAAAAAGACCCCGCTTCAGTACCTCGCCCAAGTGCCCCTCTTCTCATCGTGCAGCAGCCGCGACCTCGGCAAGATCGCCAAGGCGTCCGAGCGCGTCACGTTGAAGGCAGGCACCACGCTGATCACCCAGGGAACCGCGGGCAAGCAGGCCTACGTGTTGCTCACCGGCACCGCAACCGTGAAGCGCAACGGCAAGAAGATCGCCACCGTGCAACCCGGTTCGATGGTCGGCGAGTTGTCACTTCTCGATCAGGGCTCACGTACCGCAACGGTCGTGTGCGACACCGACTGTGATGTCCTCGTTCTCGAACAGCGCAAACTGCTCGCCGTCATCGACGAGGTTCCCGCCGTTGGCCACAAGTTGCTCGCAGCTCTCGCCACCCGCATTCGCGACCTCGATCGCGCCCACTTCGGCTGACCAAAACAGCCTGATTCACCGAGGCTGACCACCCCAGCCTCGGTTGAGGGCAAGTAGGGTTGCCTTCGCTATGAGCAGCTCGAGTGCCCCAGTTCAGAACGACGGCGCCCCCCGTCGTTTCAAGCCCCATCAATTGTCGATCGCCATCGGCATCGGCGTCGGTGCCTTCACCGTGGTCTCGGGTGTCATCCCGCAGTTCACGAAGTGGCACGACACCTCCCCGGTTGCCCGCGAGGTGTTCCACGGCATTCCCGGCCCGTTGCAGGCCGCCTTCTACACCGTCATTCCCATGCTCATCGTGTGGGGTTCGCTGCGCTTCGCCGACCGCGTGCGCAACTGGGAGCGCGGAGCACCCGATCGTCGCCGCACGACGCCGAAGAACGTCAAGCGTCGCCTCGCCGACTATCGCGCCGGTGTGTACATGCGCACTCTTCTTCGCGACTCGGCAGCCGGCCTCATGCACTCGCTCATCTACTTCGGCTTCCTCGTTCTTCTCGGCGTCACCACGGTTCTCGAAATCGATCACCAGTTGCCCGAGAGTCTGAAGTTCCTCCATGGCCGCGTGTATCAGGCGTACGTCGTCGTCGGTGACCTTGCGGGTGTCGTGTTCACCGCAGGTGTGGTCTGGGCAATTCTCCGTCGTTACGTGCAAAAGCCGTACCGCATCCGCATCAAGACCAAGCCCGAACACGCCGCGATCCTCGGTGTGTTGCTGGCCATCGGCGTCACCGGCTTCGGGGCCGAGGCATTCCGCATCGCCCAGCAAACTGCCTCAGGAACAGACATGTCGTTCGAAAAGTGGAGCTTCATCGGCTATCCGCTTTCGCAGTTGTTCGATGGACTTGCCGTGAACACCCTGAACACCTGGCACCAGATCTGGTGGGGTGGACACGTTCTCGCATTCATCGCGTTCCTCGCGCTGTTGCCCATCACGATGCTGCGCCACATCTTCACGTCGCCGCTCAACATGTACCTGAAGGATCGCGAGCGCCCGAAGGGTGCCATGAAGGCGATGCCGAACCTCACCGAAACCTCGCTGGAATCGTTCGGTGCCGCCGTTGTCGAAGACTTCACCTGGAAGCAACTCCTCGACACCGACGCCTGCACGATGTGCGGACGTTGCACCAGCGTGTGCCCGGCCCATGCCACCGGCAAGCCACTCGACCCGCGCGAAATCGTTCTGAAGACGGGCGAAGTAATGGCGGCAACAGCCGCACATGCCGAAGGTGGACGCGTGTCGCCACCCATCGGAACCGACAGCGAAATCACCATCGGTGCGAACTCGCTGTTCGAGCGCATCACGGCCGAAGAAGTGTGGTCGTGCACGTCATGCAAGGCCTGCGACGAAATCTGCCCGGTCAACATCGAGATTCTCGACAAGATCCTCGATATGCGTCGTTACCTCTCGCTCATGGAATCGAACTTCCCCGCCGAGTTGGGTAACGCCTACCGCGCCATGGAAAACCAGGGCAACCCGTGGGGCATGAACCAGGGTGATCGCGCCGATTGGGCCAAGGACCTCGACGTTGAAGTCGTCGACCCGGGTGCGGCACTGCAATCCGAATACCTCTACTGGGTCGGTTGTGCAGGAAGCTTCGACGACAAGAACAAGAAGGTCACGCAGTCCATGGCGAAGCTGTTGAAGCGCGCCGGTATCGACGTGGCAATTCTCGGTCCGAGTGAAATGTGCACGGGCGACTCCGCGCGTCGCAGCGGCAACGAGTACCTCTTCCAGATGCTCGCCATGCCCAACATCGAAATGTTGAACGGCATGGGCGTGAAGAAGATCATCACGCAGTGCCCGCACTGCTTCAACACGCTGAAGAACGAGTACCCACAGTTGGGCGGCAACTACGAAGTTGTCCACCACAGCGAACTGCTCGAGCAGCTCATCGCAACCGGCCAACTCGACATGACCAACGCGTCACTCGACGACCGCATCACGTACCACGACTCGTGCTACCTCGGTCGTCACAACGACGTGTACATGGCGCCTCGCAAGGTCGTCGGCAGCATCAAGGGCGTGCAAATCGTCGAGATGCCGCGCAACGGCACGAAGGGCATGTGCTGTGGCGCCGGTGGCGCACGCATGTGGATGGAAGAGTCGATCGGCACCAAGGTGAACGACGAGCGCGCCCGCGAGGCACTCAGCACCGGCGCAAGCCGCGTCGCCACTGCCTGCCCGTTCTGCTACATCATGCTCGACGACGGCGTGAAGGCTGCCGGTGCCGACGAAGACACGGTCAAGGTGGCCGACATCGCCATTCACGTGCTCGAGGCACTGGAAAACGGCGAGCGCAACGCTTCGGCAACATCACCGCTCAGTACGCCGGTCGCCGGCGAGTAACGCGATTCAGTCCGGACCATCTGCGACCCCGGCAACGCGGAAGCTTCGTTATTCGGCATCCGCGGCTACGCGGAAGCCGATGTGCGAAGTCGCGAATTGGGCGGGCTGAGGAATGCGGGCTGTCGGTCGGTAACGCGAGCAGTAGTTGACCGCACAGAGGTGTGATCCACCTTTCAGAACCATCACCTGCCCACCCTGTTCAAAAGGGTCATCTGTTTTTTTCGCACCACCGCAGCACGCATTGGTGACGTGGCCCTCGAGGAATTCAGTCGACGTCCATTCCCACACATTGCCGATCATGTCGACAAGCCCGAGTTCATTCGGTGGAAACGATCCAACCGGCGAAGTTCCTCCGATGTTGTCGGGTTCTGGGCGAGAGGGAAAGCCCCCTCGCCAATGGTTCGCCATTGCGCGGCCACTCGGCATCAGTTCGGTACCCCATGCAAAGGCCGTATCGGCGTCGAGTCCGGAACGTGCAGCGAATTCCCATTCGGTTTCGCTCGGCAATCGAACTCCTGCCCATTCGCAATAAGCCATCGCGTCGATGAGGCACACGTGGACCACCGGATGGTTCGGCTTGTCGGCAATCGACGATTCGGATCCACGTGGGGCATGCCAACACGCCCCCGGCACGAACTGCCACCATGCGCCTTCATCGACTTCGACCCCGAATGCCGGTGGCGAAAAGACCACGCTGCCTGGCTGGCGTAATTCGGGCGCAAGACCTCGGGCGACTTCGTCGGACAGTCGCCGTTCCGCAACGGTCTTGTACCCGGTGGCAACGACGAACCGACCAAATTCAAGGTTTGTGACCGGAGTCGTACCGATGCGGAATGCATTGACCTGACGTTCGTGCCTCGGGGCTTCCTCGGGGTAGGCGTCATCGGACCCCATGTGAAACGTTCCCGCCGGAACGTCAACCAAATCGATCACGTGCTCAGTCAATCGCGAGACCGAGGCGTATCGCTTCCTCTAGGACATGCGGGCCAACGTCGGGCGCAGGGGCACCGGGGGTATAGGTCACCGCGTTGATCGTCCCCGTGAACGGAAACGCACCGTGGCGCGAATAGAGGTCACAAGAGACCGGCGAACGACGATCGATTCCCACATCGATCCCTTCGTAGGGAAGAAATGCGTACGGCTGGAAGAAGCCCTCGACCGAGGGATGCTTCACGCCGTCGACTTCGAGTGCAACTGTCCACGTCTTGTTCCCCGGGGCAGTCACTTCCACGGCGATGGACGTCGAGTGCGTTGCGAGAGGCGCGGGCGCAAGCGACTTCATACCCAAACCGGTGTTCTGAGCGAAGTGGAGGTGCCCCTCTTCTACATACAGGACGTACCCGTTGTCCTGTCCCCCGTGCGCAACGACGATCCCTTCGTCACCCTCGCGGTAACGCCAGTCGACATCGATACGGAACGAGCGACCCTGCACCAACTTCGCGGACCGAAAGCGTTCGAGCGTTCCCGTACCGGGAAGGATGCGCGTCGTCTGCGCGTACACGCGTTCACTTGGTGGACGAAGCATGTGCTCGATCCTCACACCCTCGGACAGCGGGTACACCTTGTTCTCGCGTGCTGCGGCGTCCCATGCAGCAACAAGTTCGGCGACTTTGTCCGGCATTTCATCTGCGAGATCGTTGGCTTGCGTCGGATCGGCATTCGTATCGAAGAGTTGCCACTTTTCGTTGTCGAATGAAGTACGCGGCACGTGGAATGTCACGGCCTCCCAACCGTCGCGGTAGTACGCCCGATGTCCGATACATTCCCAGTACTGCTCGGTGTGATGCGTCGGTGCGCTGGCCGATTCAAGTGTGTGCACGAAACTCGTACCCTGGACGGGATCTGCCTCGAGTCCGTTTCGCTGCGTGAGGGTTTCGACACCTACCAGCTCGAGCAAAGTCGGCAGCATGTCGACGATGTGGGTGAACTGCCTGCGATACACATCACCTCTCGCTGCAACTTTCGCCGGCCAGGACATGACAAAGGGGACTTGATGTCCGCCACGATGCGTGGTGATCTTGTAGAGGCGGAACGGTGTGTTGCATGCCATCGCCCAACCACGTGGGTAATGAGGCCACGAACTTGGTCCACCGATTTCATCGAGATTTTCGAAGTCCTCGGGGCGATGTTCGACGTTGTCACCCGATCCCGCGAATCCACGGAAATATGATCTCGCGCCGAGAAGGTTCCCCTCGCGTGACGCACCGTTGTCGCTCGTAAAAATGAACACCGTGTTATCGAGTTCACCCAGATCTTCGAGTGTCGAAATCAATCGACCAACCGACTGGTCGATGTTGTCGACCATGCCCGCGTACACCTCCATGTAGCGGGCATACAGCTTCTTTTGGTCGTCCGACAGTGAGTCCCACGCAGGGACGCCCTCTCCCGGCTCGGAATTGCGTGGCGGAAGGACAGTGTCTTGGCCGATGAGACCGAGTTCCTTTTGCTTCGCAAAACGTCGGTCGCGCAGTTCGTCCCAACCGCAGTCGTAGACACCCCGATATTTGGCGATGTCCTCGGGCTTTGCATGCAAAGGGGCATGAACGGCGCCGTGGGCAAAGTAAAGGAAGAACGGCTTGGAAGGGTTCGAAGCCTTCACATCTTTCATCATCCGAACGGCACGATCGGTGAGGTCATCCGTGAGGTAGTAGTCGTCAGGATATTGATCCACATGTACGACACTGTTGCCCTCGTACAGACGATGCGGGTGCCAGAAATTCGTCAACGCCTCGAGAAACCCGTAGTACTGCTCGAATCCGCGCTGCAGAGGCCACGAATTCTTGTCGCCGGTTTCGGTGAGGTCTGCATCCTTCGCCAGATGCCACTTTCCCACCGCGAGAGTGGAGTAGCCGTTGGCACGAAGCGTTTCGGGCAGGGAAGGTTGATTGGCGGGAAGCTCGGATGCGTACCCCGGAAAGCCAGGGTCGATATTGGCTACAAAGCCCATTCCCACCGCGTGATTGTTGCGTCCGGTCATGAATGCAGCGCGCGTGGGCGAGCACAGCGGGGTGACATGGAAATTCGTGTAACGCAGGCCGCGCTCGGCAAGACGATTGATGTTCGGAGTATCGATTTCCGATCCGTAACAGCCGAGGTCGGAGTAGCCGAGGTCATCGGCGATGACGAAGACGATGTTCGGCGCGCCGTCCGGCGCAACGGGCTTCGTCGTCCAACTGGGCTTCGACTTCGAGAAGGTTTGTCCGATGGTTCCCGCGAAACCCGGGTACTGAATGTTGTCGCTCATGTTGCCCCCCTAGACGGTCATGACGGAGCCTTTGGTTGACGTTGTCTGCCAACGCAGAAGACGCCGCTCCAAAAGACCAATCGCACCATTGATGATGATTGCGAGAATTGCGATGATGAAGATCACGCCGAAAGCTTCAGACATGTTCAGAATGTTGGTCGCGGCGATATAGCGCAGACCGAGACCGTATTTGGCACCAAACAATTCGGCAAAAGTTGCACCGAGCAATGCCCATACCGAACCGAGGCGAATCGCACCGAAAACCGAGGTGAGGACCGATGGAAGAATCACTTTGAAAAATCGGTCGCGCTCGCGTCCACCCATGGTGATCATCACCGTTTCAAGGTCAGGATCGATCATTCCGGCAGCCGCACGAGTCGGCACCATCACGATGAAGAAGACGATGCTTGCCGAAAGCACAACCTTCGACGTTTCGGCAAGACCAAAGATCAGAATGAGAATCGGCGCAAACGCCGTGCGTGGTGCGGCGTTCAGAAACGTGAAGACCGGCGAGGTCACCAACCACAATGTCTTGAAACGGGCCATCACAAGCCCGAGAAATAGACCGCCCAATGATCCAAAGACCCAACCAAATCCGGCCTCGCGGAGCGTTACTTTGACATCCCGCCACAGTTCACCGTTGTTCCAGTTGTCACCGAACCAGTCGAGAGTTTGTTTTGGCGAAGCAATGAACGCTTTGTTGATCACATTCCACCTGTAAATGAAATGCCACACCAAGATCGCAAACGCGATCACAAGTATCTTGCCCAACTGGATGGGAATTTGAAGCGATTTGATCGCGCGTTGACGCTGCGTCGGTCTGGTGTATTCGGCAATGATCTTTTGGCCGGGTGACGGTTGATTCTGATCAGACGAGCTCATCACGCAACTCCTTCCAAATCGTCGCCTCGAGGTGCATGAAGTGCTCGTTGTCCATGAGATCATCGACACGACGTGGACGCGGAATGTCGATGATTTGGTCGAGTTTGATTTTCCCTGGGCGTGCTGTCATCACGATCACACGGTCGGCCAACAACACCGCTTCGGCAAGATCATGTGTCACGAGGATGACCGTTGAACCCGAGTTTTCCCAGAGACGAAGAAACTCATTTTGTACGGTGATTCGTGTTTGTGCATCAAGGGCACTGAAGGGTTCGTCCAACAACCACAACTTCGGTTCGATTGCCAATGTGCGGGCAATTGCCACGCGCTGACGCATACCTTGCGACAACTGTGACGGAAACTTGTTCTTGAAATCCGAAAGCTTGACCATGTCGAGCAATTCTTCGGCTCGACGCTTACGTTCCGCCTTGGCAATCCCGCGAATCTCCATCGGCATCTCGACGTTCCTACGCGCAGTTCGCCATGGAAACAACGCCGAACGAGCGAGCATGTAACCGACATCCATTGACGGACCCGTGACGATCGACCCGTATTTCTCGACCGTGCCCAATGTCGGCCTGATAAGACCCGACAACATGTTCAACACGGTCGTCTTGCCACACCCCGACGGTCCGACAATCGCCAAGAACTGACCCCTTGGCACTTCGATCGACACGTCATCGACAGCCAACACCGGATCACCGTTCACATCGTTGAAAATCAACGTCACATCATCAAGCGCAACCGCAACATCAGACATGAGACACCCCCTCGAAAAACAGTAGATGGTGATGGACCGTGCGGGGTCCGCTGCAGAGGACTTACAGCGGACCCCGGGGTCACATCACCACAGGTGATTTGTGTGGTTAATTAACCGTAATTGACGTCTTGGACGAACGATTCTGGAAGTTCTTGGCGCCCTTGTCGACGACTTGGAGACCAACTTCGCAAACTCCCGACTTCTTTGTGATCACCGTCTGTCCGGAGATGGTGCAGACCTTGGTGGTGTAGGAAGTTGCAGAGATTTTCGAATCTGCCTTCGGAAAGAGTGCAAGCGCTGTTGCCAAGTTCTTCAGTGAAATTACGGTGCCCTTCTTCACAGGCTTGATCTCTTTTGCTGAAGTGTTGTAGATGAAGTCACGCGCACCGTAGACAACACCCTTCACGATGGCCTGGTTCGTGTCCTTGTACCACTGTCCAACACGATCCCAAGCGGCAAGATTGATTGCCCCAGTCGGCGAGATGTAGTTCAGGTTCTTCTTCATCAAGGCAATTGCGGTCGCGTTGTCGACACCCGAGTACTTCTGCAGACGTGCAACGGCAGCAGCAAAGTTCTTCGGCGTCTTGAGCCACGTGGCGGCTTCGTCAAACGCGGCATCGATGTTCTTCACGAGACCCTTGTTGGCGTAGAACCAGCTCGAGGTTGCGCCGAGACTGAGTCCTGGTGCGCGGGTCACATCCGGCAGTCCCTTGGCACCGTCTCGGATTGAAAATGGCGAGATTGCCAAGCCGCTCTGAACCATCATCGTCGCGAACGGTTCGTACGCAATGACTGCATCAACTGACTTGGCTGTGAGTGCCGCGGTAATCGTCGGTGCGCTCAACAGGCCAGGAACGATCGTGCCGGTGTAGGTGATTCCGGCTCCTGCGGCGAGCTGAAGCCACATGAACTCGGACGCGCCCGCCTTCGCGACGACGCCAACGTTCGACTTTGCAAGTGCGGTCATGACCGTCTTGTAGTCGGAACCTTCCTTGAGGCCATTGTCGTCGGCAAAGCCCTTGCGGACGATGATTTCCCAGAAAGGCGCCGTCAATTGCTCGCGAAACACTGTCATTGGTGTCGAAGTTTGCCAAGCGATGTAGTTGTCGATCGTGGCGCTTGTCAGACTGATTGTTCCACCGACGAGTCCCGCCAAGATCGCAGGAGCCGCTGCAACTTCTACGGGATTGAACTTGATGCCGTGCTTGACATCGAAGCCTTCGTCAATGACGGTGTTCAAAATGACACCCATCGTGCTTGCCTTCGTTGAAGCAATATTGATCGTCACCGGATCTGCCGCATGCGCCGAGTTGGCGTACGGCACGGCCCCGAGACCGGCGATGGCGAGCACCGTCGCAACGCGACGACGCATGCCTTTCTTGGACATTTTCATTTTCTTTTCCCCCTCAAGGTTTTTGTGGTGATGTATTGCTGCATTCGACTCACTCGAGAGCGAGCCCCAACTCGATGGCCGCTCGCAGCGCTCCCGGACCTTCATCCGGTGCGAATTCGCCCGGCAGATAGGTGACGTCGGCGATGCTTCCCGTGAACGGGTAACAACCGTGTTGCTGGTAGATCTCCCACGAGACGGGCGAGCGACGGTCCATACCGACGTCGATTCCTTCATATGGGAGAAAACTGAAGGGCTGCGTGAAGCCACCCTGACGTGGGTGCTGAACACCGTCGACCGTAAATCCGACTTCCCACTGACGTTTGCCAGGAGCCGTTATATGCAATGTGAAAGTCGACGATGCATCGGCCAGTCGAACTGGTTCGAGTTTTGACATTGTGCCGTTTGCATTCGAGTGGAAGTGGAGTCTGCCGTCTTGAACAAAGACGACATAGCCCATGTGCTGACCACCGTGAGCGAAAACGATGCCTTCATCGCCCTTCTTGTAGTTCCAATTCACGACAACATCGAAAGAGCGGCCGACGGTCAGCCGTGCAGAACGCACGCGCTCGAGTGTGGGCGTACTCGGACGAATTCGTACCTTGCCGAAATACTCGTCTTCGTACGGTGACTTGCGAATGTGTTCGGTACGGAAACCGTCGGTAAGCGGGTACACCTGATTGGCCTTTGCCGCCACTTCCCAGGCCTCTACGAGTTCCTTCACCTTGTCCGGATGGTCGGCCGAAACGTCGCGCAACTGGTTCACATCGGATTCGGCATGGAACAGCTGCCAATGATCATTCTTGAATGATTTACGCGCTTCATGCGTTGTGACGACTTCCCAGCCATCCCGATAGAACGCCCGGTTACCGATGCATTCCCAGTATTGCTCGGTGTGCTTCGTGGGTGCACCGGCATCGTCAAGCGTGTGCGCAAAACTCTCGCCCTGAATCGGGTCAGCCTTGACGCCATGTCGCTCGGTCAGAGGTTTGATTCCAATCAGATCGACGATGGTCGGCAGGATGTCGATGATGTGCGTGAACTGACGGCGCAACACTTCACCTTTCGCCTTCACTCGCTGAGGCCAAGAGAAGACGAAGGGCACGGTATGGCCACCGCGCATCGTGGTGATCTTGTAAAGGCGGAAGGGAGTGTTGCAGGCCATCGCCCACCCGCGCGGATAATGCGGCCACGTTGTTGGACCGCCAATCACTTCGAGATTCTCGAAATCACCGGGCTTGTGTTCACCATGTCCACCCGGAGTCGAACTGGAATTCGAGAAATAGGCACGCGTACCCGTTGCATTACCTTCGCGCGATGCACCGTTGTCGCTCGTGAACACAAAGATCGTGTTGTCGAGCTCGCCCAACGCTGCAACTTCTGCAATGAGACGGCCAACCGATTGGTCGATGTTGTCGACCATTCCCGCGTAAACCTCCATGTAGCGGGCATAGAGCCTCTGCTGTTCCGGAGAGAGATCCGCCCAGGCAGCGACTTCGTGGCCCGCTTCATGGTTACGCGGGGGAAGTTCGGTGTCGGCAGGAACGATGCCGAGTTCCTTTTGGCGCGCGAGGCGTCGTTCGCGAATCACGTCCCAACCACAGTCGTAGACGCCCTTGTACTTCGCGATGTCGGATTCTTTTGCGTGCAACGGTGCGTGTACCGCACCATGCGCAAAGTAGAGAAAGAAAGGCTTCGAGGGACGTGCCGCCTTGACTTCCCGAATCATGCGAACGGCGCGATCGGTGAGGTCGTCGGTCAGGTAGTAGTCATCGGGGTACTTGTCCGTTTGCACCACGCTGTTGCCTTCATACATGCGATGTGGATGCCAGAAGTTCGTCAATGCTTCGAGGAATCCGTAGTACTGCTCGAAACCGCGCTGCAACGGCCATGAGTGCTTGTCACCCGCCTCGGAATAGTCGGCATCCTTGCAGAGGTGCCACTTACCCACCATCAGCGTGGAATATCCGTTGTCGCGAAGCGTTTCTGCGATTGACGGCTGGTTCTTTGGAAGCTCTCCGGCGTAACCGGGATAACCGGCATCGACGTTGGCAACCATGCCCACGCCGGCGGCATGCGAATTACGTCCCGTCATCAGTGCTGCTCGAGTCGGAGAGCAAAGTGGTGTCACATGGAAATTTGTGTAACGGAGACCGCTATTTGCAAGCGAGTCAATATTCGGGGTGTTGATCTCCGAGCCGTACGAACCGAGATCCGAGTATCCAAGATCGTCAACGAGAATGAAGATGATGTTCGGCGCACCTTGAGGCGCTGACGTGCGCTCGGGCCACCACGGCGTTGATTTCGCCATGGTTTCCGCAATTCGCCCTCCAAAACCGGGATACTTCGTTACTTCGGGATGTTCTTTGCTGGTCATTGTTCTTGTCTCTCAAAAATTTCAGTAGAAGGCTTCGCCACCGTCGAGGCTGACGGTTCCGCCGGCAAATGCAGCGCCGTGCGGGCCGCAAAGGAAGAGTGCAAATTCGCCGATCTCATCGAGCGTGACCGCTCGTTTGATCGCACTGTTCTGGGTGTACAACTTGACGACCTCGTCAACTCCCGCGAGTCCAAGTCCTTTGCCCGCCGAATTCAGTAACATGTCGGTGACGACGATTCCCGGACACAGCGAGATAACGATCACTCCGTCGGGGCCGACCTCGCGCGACACTCCCTTGACGAATCCGTTGATCGCATGTTTGTTGGCCGTGTAGCCAGCAATACGTGGTTTTCCGTGTTTGCCCTCGATCGAAGACAAACAAATGATGCGACCCGACTTTCTTGGCAACATCGTGCGCAATGCGCGTCGCGTTCCCCAAAACGTGTGATTGATATTCAGATCGAGTTCGTACTGCCACTCTTCATCGGTCATTTCAACGATTGGTGCGGTGTTCTTGACACCGCCTGCGTTGAGAACACAGATGTCGAGCGGACCGAAGTGTGCTTCGGTTTGATCGATCATCGATTCCATGCCGTCTTTTGTCATCACGTCGCCTTCGATGACGAGAAGGCGGCCAGTGGCGGCCCAGCGTTCGTTCAACTCCTCGGCTTTGGCCGCACTTCGCCCACTAACGGCAACGTTTGCTCCGGCGGCAAGCAGGGCGTGAGCGATCGCGCGTCCGATGCCGCGCGTTCCCCCGGTAATCAGGGCGGTCTGCCCCGAAAGGTCGATGGCCACGTCTTCCCCCTCTGTCGACTGGTTTTTGTATTGTCTGTGTCAATACAATAACTGGTGACAGGCGTCATGGTCAAGAGAAATGTTTGTTCTGAAACATTCTTTCCTAGGGCGAACAATCATGCATTAATTTGGGGAACGGAGGGCCCGTGGCGTCAATTTCAAGCGAAATAATCACACGTAGACCGGGTCGGCCTCGAGCAGAAGATGCCGCGGATGTACGAGGCAAATTGAAAGATGCCGCCCGCAAGAACTTTGGGGCTTACGGCTTCGAGGGCGCCTCGGTCGCAAAGATCGCCAAAGACGCAGGTGTCGCTCCCACGGCTCTCTATCACCACTTCGGCACCAAAGAGGCACTGTGGGAACAGGTGTTTCTTGAGGTGCTCGACGCCTCTTATGAACGAATAAAAGAACTGATAACGAGCCGACCAACTCTTCTCGAGGCTCTCAATTACTTTTTTGCTCAGCGGAGCCATCTACCTTCAGGGGTGGACGGCTCGCGTGAATTCTTGATTCGATGCGCCGCCGATATGCGCGCATTTCCGGAACTCGAGAAGTACCGAGAGCACCGTTCAACTGCGCAGTTGCGCGTTTTTCGTGCCCTCACCGACCTCGGTGTCCAATCGGGTGAGATCCATCCCACACGAAATCTCGACATTGCGACGGAACTGTTGCGTACCCTCGTCATGGGAAGATTGTGGGAGGGCTATACGCACCCCGATCAAGCAGACGAGCGAACGGAAATTCTCAGCCGAATTCTGCCGGAAGTTCTTGAAGTGCTGGCTCGCCCTGAAAGTTCTAAGGAAGTTCACCGGAGTCGCGAAGCAAGCTGAGAGAGCGCTCTCCCATCGACGCTGCCAAGTCGATCGTTTTCTGCGAAGACATGTCGCCGACTGTGAAGAGTGAACAAGCAACACCCAACGAGAACCATGCGGCTTTGCCAATGTGTCGCGCCATTTCTGTCCGAGTCGGAGGTTGACCATATTTGGCGAATTCATCGACATAAATGTCGAGCAAGTCATTGGTCCACGCACGACGATCATCGACCCTCAATCCTTGGGCGAGAAAATATCCGATGTCCCACTCGCGCGGACCAAGCGCCACGCCTTGCCAATCGACCAAAGCAACGCTGGTTCCATTTCGATCAAACAGAAGATTGTCCGGGCGCGCATCGCCGTGCAATAGGTAGAACGGCATCGCTGAGAGGTGATCGAATGCAGCGAGCAATCGTTCGACCATTTCGTTGGCCGTCAGAGCCATCCTCAAATTTGGTGGTACGAGCCTTTTGATTTCCTCCCAACCGCGTGTGACAAAGATGGTCTGGTTGGCTCGACGTTCCGGTGCGGATACAAGCGAGAACAGGTGCCGAAATTGGGCGACGTGTGATTCGGGAACGTGCAGGGCTGCCAATTCCTTCATAACGAGGACCGCTTGGTCGTACGCGACCCCCACGATTTGATTCACCGAAAAATCAGCGTCAATGCATTCCATGAGAATCAAGAATTCGGCTGTCTCACCGTCGTACCACGTACCGAAACTTCGTGGAATCCGACATTTCAGGACGGGGGCAATTTGCTCGTAGAAGTCGATTTCGCGCTTGAAAATTCCGGCGCGTTTCGCGGCTGCTCGTGTCTCTGCTCGGTCCGCAGAGAACTTCGCGACTACTTGTCGGTTGGAGCCATCACTCAGTGAGAGTTCGAGGCGGAAAATGTCGCCGAGCATTCCCTTTCCGGCTCCGATGTCCGTGTTTCGGAAGGTGTTTATCGAGTAGCCGAGTGCCTCGCTCAGCCAAGTTGAAGACAGGTCGCTTATTCGGCGCGGAAAGTCGCTTGTCATGGCTGGAGGGTAGTCAACGGCACGAACATCAAAAATGTTCGGAATTGAGAACTCAGTTGAAGTTCTCGAAATAGCGGCTCGGTGTCGGGCCGCGCTGGCCCTGATACTTCGAACCATGCGCACCCGAGCCGTACGGCTTGTCGGCGGGTGACGTCATTTGAATGAAGCTGATCTGACCGATCTTCATGCCCGGATACAGGGTGATCGGCAGGTTCGCGAGGTTCGCCAACTCGAGAGTGACATGACCATCGAAGCCGGCATCGATGAATCCGGCGGTCGAGTGAATGACAAGACCGAGACGACCGAGCGAGCTCTTGCCTTCAACGCGCGCGACGAGGTGGCTTGGCACTGCAACACGCTCGAGGGTCGAACCGAGTGCAAATTCGCCTGGGTGCAGAAGGAACGCTTCGCCCTCGGGAACTTCGACGAGTTCCATCAAACCGCTGAGGTCCTTCTTCACATCGAGAACGGGTGCGGAGTGATTACGAAAGACGCGGAAGAGGTTCGACACCTTCACGTCGATCGACGACGGCTGCACGCACGCGGAGTCAAACGGCTCGATGATGATGTTGCCGGCATTGATCTCGGCGAGCAGATCGCGGTCAGACAGAATCACGTCCGAAACCCTAGCGAAGGCACGCTGATAGCCTGAATTTCGCTTCTGCGGGTGTAGTTCAGTGGCAGAACATCAGCTTCCCAAGCTGAGAATGCGGGTTCGATTCCCGTCACCCGCTCAAATGTCCGACGATGACATTCGAAC